>NZ_JBHYIO010000026.1:0-180478 GCF_042740095.1 Nonomuraea sp. NPDC059023
CTCGCGCGCTCTACCGTCTCTCAGACGACCGCCACGGGAAGGCGGGTGATCCCGAGGATGCCAGTGCCTCCTCGCGCTCGGCGGGCGCGGGCTCGGCGGCGGCCGGGGCGTTCGTGGCCGGGACCTTCCTGAGCATCGTCAGCGACAGGACGATCGCCACGGCCACCAAAGCGGCCGCGATGCCGCCCGCCACGTTGAGCCCGTCGGTGTAGGCGGCCCGCGCCGCCGCCACCAAGGCCTCGCCGGTCTGGCCCGGCAGGCTCTCGGCCGCCGTCAGCGCCCCTGAGAGCGTGTCTGGGGCGCCTGCGGGCATCGCCGCACGGTAGACGGCCGTGCCCACGCTGCCGAGGACCGCGACGCCCAGAGAGGTGCCCAGGTCGCTGGCGGTGGTGTTCACCGCGGAGGCGGCCCCGGCCTTCTCCGGCGGCGCCGAGCCGATCACCAGAGCGGTGTTCAGCGCCATCGCCGGGGCGATGCCCGGGTAGAGCACGAAGAAGCCGGTGAGCAGCATCGGCAGACCGGCGACGCTGCCGACCTGGGTCATCAGCAGGTAGCCGATCACCGAGAGGAACGCGCCGCCGCTGATCACGTACGCCGGCCGTACCCGGCGGGCGATGACCGGCGACAACGTCGAGACGGCCACCAGCGCGAGCGCCGCGGGAAGGATCCACAGACCCGCCTCCAGCGGCGAGAGCCCCGCCACGAGCTGCAGGTACTGCGTGAACAGCAGGTACACGCCGCCCAGCGCGACCGCGCTCAGCATGAACACGCTCAGGGCGCCGCTGAACACCTTGTCGGCGAACAGCCGCACGTCCAGGAGCGGGTTCTCCAGCCGCAGCTGCCTGCGGACGAAGATCACGCCGAACAGCAGGCCGACCGCGAGCGTGCCCAGCGAGATCACGCCGGGACCCGCCTTGGCCAGCTCCTTCACCCCGTACACGATCGGCAGCAGCGTCGCCATCGACAGCAGCACGCTCAGCGGGTCCAGCCCGCCGCTCTTCGGCGCGCGGTACTCGGGGATCAGGAACGGCGCGCCCACCAGCACGAGCACCATCACCGGCACGCCCGCCAGCAGGGCCGCGCCCCACCAGAACGCCTCCAGCAGCAACCCGCCCACCAGCGGGCCGATCGCCACGCCGACGGAGATCGAGGCCGCCCACAGCCCGATGGCGGTGCCGCGCTGCCTGTCGTCCTTGAACATGTTGCTGATCAGCGACAACGTCGACGGCATCACCGCCGCCGCGCCCACGCCCATCACCGCGCGGGCCGCGATCAGCAGCTCCGCATTAGGCGCCAGCGCCGCCAGCAACGAGGCCACGCCGAAGGCCGCGGCGCCGAACAACAGCACCTTCCTGCGTCCTATCCGGTCGCCCACGGTGCCCATCGCCACGAGCAGGCCCGCCATCATGAAGCCATAGATGTCATTGATCCACAACAGCTGCGCGCCGCTCGGGTCCAGGTCCGCCGCGATCTGCGGCGTGGCCAGGAAGAGCACCGTCATCGCCAGGAAGAGCAGCACGGTGGGCAGCAGAAGTATCGAGAGCCCGAACCACTGCCGGGGTCCAGCCTTGTTCATGAGAATTCCTGTCTGAGAAGTCTGAGGAGCATGCGATCGACGGCCGACGGGATCAGCAGCGCCGGGTCGCTCACGAGCGCGACCGGCTTGCCCCGCCACGCCTCGGCGCACCAGAACACCGCCTTGCGCAACGACCAGGTCCGTACCGCGACCACCACGAATCCCTCCGCCGCGGCGAGCCAAGGCATCAGATCGTGTACGGCCGGCGGCACCAACGCCCGGCCGGGCGCCGGATCCGGCAGGCACGCGGCCTCGAGATCGATCACGTCGACCTCCAGGCCGTGGCGCGCACAGGCTCGCTCAGCGATCAACATGGCCGCCGAGTGGTCAGAGCCTGTGACCACCGCCAGCCGCGGGTGTCCGTCGTTCATGTCCTGGACTGTGCCTGCGGGCGCTCCAGGTTTTCTCCAGCTCCACTACCGTGAGGCTCATGCGTTTCGGGGTACTTGGTCCGCTCGCGGTGTGGGGACCGGAAGGTGCGCAGGTCAGAGTGCCTGAGGTGAAGGTCCGCGCCCTGCTGGCCCACCTGCTCATCGACCCGGGGAAGGTGGTGCCCGCCGACCGCCTCATCGACTCGCTCTGGAGCGGCGCGCTGCCCGCCAACCCCGCCGGCGCCCTGCAGACCCGCGTCTCCCAGCTCCGCAGGATCGTCGGCAAGGAGAGCGTGGTGTCCGGCGCCTCCGGGTACCGGCTCCAGGTGGAGCCCGGCGACGTCGACACCGGACGTTTCCAGACGCTGCTGTCCGAAGCCCGCACCGGCGCGCCCGAGGCCAGGGCGGCGTTGCTGGCCGACGCGCTGGCACTGTGGCGCGGGCCCGCGCTGATCGACTTCGCCGACGAGGAGTTCGCCAGGCCCGAGATCGCCCGCCTGGAGGAACTGCGGCTGACCGCGCTGGAAGACCACGCCGAGACGCGGCTCGAACTGGGCGAGCACGCCCTGCTCGCCGACGAACTCGGTGACCTGGTCGGCCGGCACCCTCTCCGGGAACGGCTGCGCGCTTCCCACATGCGGGCCCTCTACCGGTCCGGGCGGCAGAAGGAGGCGCTGGACAGTTACGGCGCGCTTCGGGCTCGGCTTGACGAGGATCTCGGGCTGGAGCCCGGGCCTGAGCTGGCCGGGCTGCACCAGGCCATCCTGCGGCAGGATCCCTCGCTGGACGCGCCGGTGCGGGAGGCCCGCCGTACGAACCTGCCCGTCGCCCTGACCGACCTCGTCGGCCGCGACGACGCGGTGTCCGCCGTCGTCGGGCTGCTGGGCGAGGCCAGGCTGGTGACGCTGACTGGACCGGGCGGTGTGGGGAAGACGCGGCTGGCGATGGAGACGGCGGGCCGGTTGACCTCCTCCGAGCCGGACGGGGTCTGGCTCGTCGAACTGACCGCAGCCACCTCGGCCGTCTCCGGGGCCTCTTCGGCCACCTCGGCCGGCTCCGGCGTCTCTTCGGCCACCTCGGCCGGCTCCGGCGTCTCTTCGGCCACCTCGGCCGGCTCCGGGGTCTCTTCGGCCGCCTCGGTGGCCGGGGCGACTGAGGTGGCCGAGGTTGTCGCGGCGTCCCTCGGCGTCCGTGACGAGGGGCCGGACCTGGCCGGGCGGCTGGCCGAGGCGCTGCGCGGCAAGAGGATGCTGCTCGTGCTGGACAACTGCGAGCACGTGACCGAGCCTGTCGCCCGGCTCGCCGCGCTCCTGCTGCGGACCGCGCCCGAGCTACGCATCCTCGCCACCAGCCAGGAGCCGCTCGGTGTCGCGGGCGAGCAGGTGTGGAGCGTGCCCACGCTGGCCCAGAAGGACGCGGAGCGCCTGTTCGCCGCCCGGGTCGCGGACGCCGCGCCCGGTGTGGAGCTCGATCCCGACGCCGTGGCGGCCATCTGCCGGCGACTCGACGGGATTCCGCTGGCGCTGGAGCTGGCGGCCACCCGCGTCCGGGCACTCGGTGTCCGGGAGCTGGCCGCGCGGCTCGACGACCGGTTCCGGGTGCTGGGGGGCTCCCGGAACGACGTGCCCGCCCGGCAGCGGACGCTCCGGGCAATGATCGACTGGAGCTGGGAGCTGCTCGGGCCTGCCGAGCGGCTGGTGTTGCGGCGGCTGGCCGTACACGCTGACGGGTGCACTTTGGAGGCGGCCGAGGCTGTCTGCGGCGACGACGCGCTGGACGTCCTGCCCCGGCTGGTGGACCGGTCGCTGGTCGTGGTCGGCGACGGGCCCCGATACCGGCTGCTGGAGTCGGTCGCCGCCTACTGCCAGGAGCGGCTGCTGGAGGCCGGGGAGAGCGAGGAGATGCGGCTGCGGCACCGGGACCACTACCTCGCGCTGGCCGAGCGCGCCGAGCCGTACCTGCGTGGGCCCGAGCAGCGCAAATGGTTGCTGCGACTGGACGCCGAAGCCGCCAACTTCCGCGCCGCGCTGACCGCGGACGACAGCGGGAGCTCCGAACGGCTGGTCAACGCGCTCGCCTGGTACTGGGTCCTGCGCGGACGGCTCGGCGAGGGCCGCAGATGGCTGGCCCAGATCACTGCCCCGGGCGACATCACGCGTACATGGCTGGCCGCCTTCACCCTGCGTACCGGCGAGGCGATCACCTCGGTCCCCGTCGCGGCCCCCACCGCCGACGTCGCCGCGCTCACCGGCCTGGCGCGAGCTCAGGCCTTCCTGGCCTCCGCCCAGCTGGGCATCGGCGACTCGGAGCCCGCAGAAGAACTCGCCGACCGCGCCTTGACCTCCTTCGCCGCGATTGGCGACGAATGGGGTACGGCTTTCGCCCGCTCAGTCCAGGCCCGCCAGGCGTTGCTACGCAGCGACCTGGACCGTGCCCGAGCCTACGGCAGGGAAAGCCTGGACCTGTTCGCCCAGCTGGGTGACCGCTGGGGCCAGTCCCACGCCGGGTTCGCCGTCGCCTGGCACGCCGAAATCGTGGGCGACTACGCCGAGTCGGCCCGCGTACACCGCGATGGCCTCCGCATGTCCGAAGAACTCGGCCTATGGACCGAGGTAGCCGACAAAATGTCCCAGCTGGGACGTCTAGCCCTCCTGGCCGGAGCCTTCGACCAGGCCGACTCGCTCCACACGCGAGCCATGGCACTGTCCGCCGAACAGGGCTACACGGTGGGGGAGGAGTTCGCCGCCCTGGGCCTGGCCCTGAGCGCCCGCCGCCAGGGCCGCCTGGATGAGGCGGAGGCGCACCTGCTGGCCTGGATCGACTGGGACCACGCCCTGGACTCCGACGCCGCATTGGCCCTGATCTTCGCCGAACTGGGTTTCATCGAAGAGATGCGCGGCTCGTACTCGGCCGCCGAAGCCCGCCACCAGCAAAGCCTGACCCGAGCCCGAGCCGTAGGCGACCCCCGAGCCATAGCCCTCGCCCTGGAGGGCCTGGCCGGTACCGCCACCTCAGAGACGGACGGCGCCTACCTCCTCGGCCAGGCAGCCGCCCTGCGCCTGTCCGTCGACGCACCCTTGCCGGAGGGCGAGCGTTTCGACGTCGACCGCATCACGGCACGCCTACGCGCAACGCTGGGCCCCAAGTTCACCGTCGCCTACACCGAAGGCCTCACCAACTCACCGAAGTAGCGCCCGGCCGCAACCCCCACGACGACGCCCAGCGTCAACCCGCCACGACGACGCCCGGAGCGTCAACCCGCCGCGACAACCTCGATCTCCACCAGCCATTCGTCGACCAGCGTCTGCGCGACGATCGCCGTCGTCGGCACAGCCCGCCCATGGAGCGCCGCCACCCGAGCCGCCGCATTCGCCGCCGCATAGGCCGGATCGCGCAGATAACTGGTGAGCCGAACGATGTTGTCCACCGTCATACCGGCGCTGGCGAGAATAGCCCGAATATTCGCCCATATAAGCCCCAGCTGCTCCTCCAATGTGGCCCCGGGCTGCCCATCGGCATCCAACCCCATCGTCCCCGCCACAAATAACAACCGCTCAGCCCCACGAACCTCGACCGCATGTACATAGTCCCCAGTGGCCGAGTAAACCCCACGTTCCGGATTAACCGTCTTTATCTCCATAGCCAGCACGCTACCTGCACAACCCCCTCTCCAACCCCCGCCGATTGGCCGCTTAATTGGCCATGGCCAGGTGGAGATTTCCATAACCGGTTGCGACGAAATTTATACAGAGAGTAGTCTCTGTCATGCGAGGCAGCGCCCAAGTCGGGGGACAGGCGCAACCATCCGCGGTTGCCGCAACCAGAAGTAGCCCTCGCCAGGCGCTCTACCGAGCACCTGGCGAGGCGCTCCCAGAGACGCCCGCCACACGCCGCAGTCCCGGACCCCGAAAGACTGCCCCGGAAAGTCGCATGCGGTGTCTGAGTCGATCGTCGGCCCCTGCGCCTTCGTCTGGCTGGACGCGCTCACGCAGAAGGTGCGCAAGGGCTGCCGCACGATCAAGGTGCACGCCCTGGTCGCCACTGCCGTGAACGCCAACGACCAGCGGGAGACCCTCGGCCTGGACACCGTCCTCGGAAGAGGACGATGCTGGCTGGCCAGCCTTCCTGCGTGATCTGGTCGGTCGTGGCCTACCTGGGATGCGGCTGATGATCTTCGACACCCACCGCGGGCTGGCCGGGGCTTCCGGCGCGGCGCTGCTGGGCACGCCCTGGCAGACGGTGCCGCACCCACTACGTGCGCAACTGCTCACCACTGTCCTGAGGGCCGGCACAGCCGCGGGTGGCCACGCTGTTGCGCACTATCTTCGATCAGTCCACCAGCGACCAGGTGCGGGCCCAGCACGCCTGGGTGGCGCAGTGCTGGCCCAGCAGACCGGCGAATAGACCGAAGCTCGTCGCTACATGGGCCTGGGCCTGGTGGCCAAAGCTCACATGCGAGTGATCCCAGGCGACACGCCTGGACAGAATCTCCTTCCGCAGACAATCACCACTTTCCGTACAGAACAGGACCACGCGAAGATCGATTCATAAACCGCGTTCGTGGACATGACCCCCCGAGCTTTCCTCGAACCCTTCTTCATAGTCCGGCAAATCACGCGATAGCCATCTTCGCCACCCACGGATTATGAGTCCGATTCTCTGAGGGAGAACTGTTACCCGCGGAAACTTGGCGCTCCACCCCATGAGCTGGCATGTTCCCCTCCCACAACGCCCTCCGGCAGCGGAGAATGATGGATGTGACCCAGAGCGTGATCCCCCAGCCGGGCATGTGGTTCGAGCATGCCTTGAACTCCCAGAACGACCGCCCGGCACTGTACGTGATCACTAAGATCGCCGACCCCGGCCCCACGGCCCTCCCTCAGATCCACTATCAACGTCTCGGCGCCACACCCGACGACAGAGCCGAAAGCATCGACGCCGACCTGTTCGACGACATAGTCCTGCGCTGGCTGACCCCCGAGGAAGCCGTACGGGCAGAGATCCATGCCCGCTACCACCCTGGCACCTATTGAGCCCTGCGCCGAGTGAGCGACGGCGAGCGAGGACAGGCCCCCTCTGTCCTCGCTCGCCCTCGAAGATGATCGCCTTCCGCGGCCTCGTTGTCGTCACACCACAATGACCGCAGCGGGCGTTGATACAGCCTGGGACAAGGGATGCCACCGCCTGGCAACTGGGGCGACCTTCTCGTCGAAAGGTTGGTCGAGAATTTGTCATGCTCGAGAAAGAGGCTGATGCGGTCTGGGGGGGGGTCACCACTTGAGGCGCGATCCCCTCCTTCGTGCCCGCGAAGCAGTACACCTTGGAGACGAACCAGAACGCCTGGCTGACCATGTCCGCGTGACCGTTTCGAACTCGCTGCCCACCTCCTCGGACTCGGCTTCCAGGATGTTAATTCTTTGGTCGCGGTGTGGGCCAGTACATAAGGGCGGCCAAGTTCGCGGCCGTCCGGTCTCGATCCGCGCAAATCCTCAGCACGATCGCCTTTCCTAGTCGGCCTGAGCGCCTTGGTGAGGGAGCGCGCCAATCGAGCTTGCGCGTCGATCCGGCGACCTTGGCGTCAATTGATCTCGGTGCGGAGGCCGATGAATCGCGGCCGAGGCCCGTTGCCTCTTGGCACGTTGCTCAGCTGAAGAACCCAAGCTTCGGCTCCTTCAGGGAGCCGACGACCAGTCCCCGATCCAGGAACCGGTTGAACTCCTCGCAGGCTGTTTCCGGGAGCAGAGCGCACGCATGACAAGCTGCGAGATTGCAGGAATCCGGTCCCTGGCCCCCTTCGCCGGCTTCCATGCAGATCGGGTCGGTCGAGCACCATTCGGCGTTCGCTAGCGCCGTTGCCCAGGTGCGCTCCAGGTAACGCGGCTTGCCCATCCGGACCAAGCCGCCCATGGTGCCTTCGGCGTCTCCGGCAGCTGTGTAGATCAGCATGCCCGCCATCGGCGCGTCGTGCTCATTGGAGACGTATAGGCGTTCCCGGAGCGAGGCGGTGCTGTAACCACACTCGAAAACCAGTTGGTTGATGAGGAGGTGAGCGACGGTGTGGATCAGGAAAAAGCGTGGGGTGATCTCTTTGGGTGCGAGCAGGCGATCGGGGGGCAGATCGGAGTAACGCAGCGCGATGCGGTTCGCCCTGTCCTGGACCTCATCCCGCCCTTCCCAGTCGCGTAGGCGTTCTTCGTCGAGTTCAAGGTAAATGCCCTCACCGGAGACGGTGTAGGCCGGGAGCCAGTCCCGCTCGGGAGCGGGCTGGTTCTTCCAGAGCTTGCTCTTGCCTTCCTTGAGTTTGAGACCGGAAGAGGCCAAGCGAGTGAAGCCCCAGAGGGCGCGGGTCTCTCGCAGGGACTCCACCAGCCGTACTCGGGAGAAGGCCTCCGTGATGACGTGTTCGTACGGCGTTCCCGCGGAGCTCACTACGAGGTTCGGGTGATCGATCTCATTGCGGAGCATGGCGTACTCGGGACGCCGCCAGCCGGTCAGGGTGAGCTCGTCAAGGTCATAGACCTCTTCTGCCTTTTCGCCGCCATATGCCTCATCAAGGGCATGTTGGATCTGGGCATCTGTGTACGGCTTGAGCACATCGTGCTCGTCGATCGTGCGGACGGTCTCCACGGTTACCTCCCCAGTCTTTCGCGCGAATTGCATCGCAGTCACAAAGGTCGGCCGGTTGAGGATCTCCAGGAGTTTGGGCGGGACTGTGCTCGCGCTCTGCGGAAGATAGATGGAGCTTTCTACCAGCGGAAAGTAGACATTGGACGCGCCACGTAGGCTGCCACGCAGGGGATGGCCACATGGCTGGGACGCTCCGCCGAGCCACGGGCGCCACCCACCGCAGGAGTAGTCGGCGTCTTTGTCGAGCTTGCTGCTGAGGATGGTTGATGCCTCACCGTCCACCTTGGTCGCTGTCGTGACACCTTCCAAGGTGCGGACCTTGCCGCATCCCTCGCACACCACGAGTTGCCCGGAGAGGGAACCGGTACCCACGGCCTTGAGCCGGAGGACCCCGCGGCATGTTGGCTGGATGCTGCGATGCACCCACTCGCGCCAGGGGAAGTCACCGACGTGTCCCTTCTCGCAGATCACGACGAAGGGCACCTGGGACATCGCAGGTCCCTTACCCGCAGGCTTGCCGACCGCCTGGTGCTGCTTGTCAGGGCAGCGAGCCTTTCCGTGATAGGCGAGTGGCTGCTGCTCCAGCCGCTTGCAGTACGGGCAGAAGCTCCAGCTTGGGAATCGGAGGAAGGGGATGGTGAGCAGGAGATTGGGGGTGTTGGGCATCCCCTTGACGCGGGGCCGGTAGTCCGGTGGCAGACGGAAGTGGCTGACCCGCAATCGCTTCTGTAGCCGCCACTCGTCGATTCGGAATTCACTTGCCTCAACGTCCTCGCCTTCGAACCAGTGGTCGAGCCCGGCGGTGATGACGGAGCTGCCATCGACCATCACCGTCATCGCGCCCACGCCGAATGGGGAGATGAGCTGAGCTCTGCGAATGTTGCCGCTGGTCACGAAATCCCCCCAGAGGTGTTGAAGGCGTCTGTGATCGCGGCACGGCACTCTGCATCCACGTTGCGCATGGAAGCGGGCACAGGCCAGGTGGGCTTACCATTACTCTCAGCCGTCCCGGCATACCGCATCAGTCCGTTTAGAGGGTCGCCTGTCACGGGGTTTGCCTCCCATTCCGCCCGGTCCCAGTCGTCCCACTCCTGGAGTGCCTGAGAAACCTCGCGTTCGACGGCGTCGATTTCCTCCGGATCGACGAGCTCAGCCCGGGCAAGCAAAATGTCCGCCGCGGCATCAGCCTCGTCGTGAGGGAGCGGCCACGGTGGCAGATCCAGGGATCCTGTCATCCGGACGTGTGCGACCAGGGCTCCGCGAAGCGCTCGCCGGAGAACCGGGCGTGCAAAGGGCGTGACACTGGTCGGCTCTACTTGGGCGTAGAGACGCTCGTGGTAGCTACGGAAACGTTCGTAGTGGGAGCGGTCGCGTGGTTTGGCGGCGCCGTACAGGGTGACCACCAGACCGGGACGTTCCTGCCATCGGCGACCGACACGGCCGGTGACTTGGATGTACTGAGAGGTGGTCTTGGGCTGTCCGACGACGGCCATGAGGGAGAGCCGGTCGATGTCGACGCCAACTTCGATGATGTTGGATGCCAGGCAGATGTCGATGGCCTTCCCGGTGGCGAAGTCAGCGGCCAGGTCGTCGATCGCACGTGGGATTTCGTCGTTCCGGCGGCGGCTGGTGAGCTCCATGGTGGTCCGCGGGAACCGCGTCTGCTCGACGCCCTCGCGGCGCCGGATGCCGACAAGGTAGTCAGGGATGTCCGCCTGGATGAGGGACAAGGTGTTTCCCAGCTCGCGGAGACTGTTGAAGAACCATAGAGACGTCCACCACGGATCCTTCTGCTCGTCGGGCAGGGATCCGGCGGACTGGAGGAGCGCGGCGGCTGTCCGGACCTGAACACTCTGGATCGAGCCCAAACCCGGTGAGTGGACACCGACATAGAGCCGGCCCGGAAATAGTTGCTTGGTCTCCTCGTCCCGCGCCCATACGGCGAAGAAGGAGTCCTCCGCGGTTAGGCCGGATGGCGGGAAGAGAGCCACCCGATCTCGGCCGTACACCGCCTTCGCCTGTTCCCCATAGCGGCGGATGGTGGCAGTGGAAGCGATGATCTTAGGCTTGGCAGGCGATGCTCCGCGCCGATCGGTGCAGAGTTCTTCGATAACCCCCTCGTACATGCCCACCATTGAGCCGAGCGGGCCGGAGATCAGGTGGAACTCGTCCTGGATGATCAAGCCCGGCGGCGAGGTGACCTGCTGTCCCGACTGGTCTCGCCCGAAGAGCGCCCGGGATAGAGGCCTCCATGGAATCATGGCGAACTTGTCAACCGTGCCGATCACCATCGAGGGCGGCTTTTCGTAGATATCGTCGTCGACGACGAGAAGCGGCAATCCCTGGTGGAAGGGGCATCGGTAATCGGGGCATTCCAGTAGGATTCGATCTGGGTTTCGGTAGTAGCGGTATCCAGGGATTATCGAATGCCTGATCCGTCTGCCTCGCGCTTTCATCTGCTCGGCAGTTGGGCCGAGCTTCGCTGAGCACCATGGACAGCGCAGCAACAAGAACTTGTTGGCGGCGTGGGCCGGCTCCTTGGCCATGTCCTTCCACGCCTCTACGGCCTTCTCACGCTTGTTCGGCGTCGTCGCACCGCCCAGCCAGATGCCGATGGTGTAAGGCTCGTTCCCCAGATCGCTCCGGCCGGCGCGGAGTTGTTCCATAGCGCAGATCAAAGCTGCTGCCCGGAGGAACTGCTGAGCGGTCAGAAGCCGGAGCGTGTAGCGCATGATGACTTCGGTGCCGACGTCACCAGGATCTCTCAGCCTTCTCAAGAACATCGCGAAGGCCGCTACGGCCAGGTAGGCCTCAGTCTTGCCGCCTCCTGTAGGGAAGAAGATCAGCTCAACATTGTCCCGGTCGTCGCTGTGGGGGTTAGCGATCGACTCGACAACGGCAAGGAAGAAGGCGATCTGGAAGGGCCGCCAATCTCCGCGTCCCGGTGGTAGGTCACCCGCAGGGGGAGCACCATCAACGCTGACGAACCCTTGCTCATCGAGCATGGTCTCTCTGGGCGGGACGCCTGACCTCGCCTGCTGGTCGACCATCGCCTGGTTAGCTAGGTGGAAGGCGGTGGCGATCTGCGGGTCCGTGCAGATGAGCTCCCAACCGCGGCGCATACGGCGGAGCGCAGCCTCGCATTGGCGAAGATGGGCCTCGGCCGCCGAGCGGTGCCGCTCTGGAATCTCTTCCCAACGGGCTGCGATCCACTGCTCGTAGCGCCGGATGATCTCTTCCACTTGGGACGCTGCCTTGTCTCGCCGCCCTGGCTCGGCGAGCACCTTCATACCGACAGCGAGTGCGGTGCGGTCCTCGCGGCGGATCACCGGGGTGACACTCGGCGTTTCGAAGGTCGGCAGGCAAACGGCATCGATCCGGGTTGTCGACTCGCCTGGCTCGCGGGCCCAGTCCGCCGCGCAGCCATGGCCAAGCGCGAAGGTCTGGTGGTGCCGGTAGAGCAGTGCAATCGATTGCTCTTCGGCGTCCAGGGGGCGGCTGCCACGCTCCTCAGGGTAGGGAAGGAACATGCCTCCGGCTTTAGCTTCGGCGGCGAACTCCGCCTGAAAGAGTGAGAATTGGTCCCCTCGGCCTGAAGAGCGGTTGGTAACTGTGATGGTGATCAGGTGATTGCCGTCAATGTGGCGGCTGTAGGCGCGCACCGCGATTTCCAGGCTGTCGGCGCCCTTGACGGTTACCTCGTCGGGATACACCTTGCGGCGGACACCCGTTGGCGCCAGGCTCTTAGCGCTGAACACCGCACACACAGTGACGGGGCTACGGACCCACCATGGATCCACTGCCGCACCGGCGATGGCAACCTGGAAGGACTTGTAGCGGCCGAATGACGCAGTTACGACGATTTTGGCGTCATCGGGGAGGTGGCAGCGCACCGAGATGCCGATGGTGCTCTGCTTTCGGGCGTTAGCCAAGGAAAGATCCAGATCGTCGTCCAGCTCATCCTTGATCTTGGATATGTCCGACTGGCGCTTCTCAACGAGCTGATCGCTGATTAGTGGTTCGAGTACTTCGTCGGAGAGGGTGCCGATCTCCGGTAGCGAGTCCTCTGGCGCTTCCTCCTCGCCTGCTGGAGCGAGTACGGCCGTGCCGTACCGGCGAAGTGGTCTGAAGTCATGAAGGATTTCTTCGCTCGTGGCGGCATCTCGCCAGGGGCCGCGAGCTTCTTCCTTCGAGGCGAACGCTATGGTCTTCGAGATGTCCAGAGGTTTTCCGAGCGGTTTGGGGCCAACAAGCTCGGCCTTGAGGTCTTCGAGGACGTTCTTTCGTGAGCTGAGGAATTCTGCCATCACACGTACCCCCTGCCAAGATTGCGCGCCATCTGACGCATCGCCTGATCCTTGGCGAGCACGATCAGCCGATCGGAAGCCCTGCTAAGGGCCACGTACAGCAGAGCCTCCGCTTCTGGCCCCTCCGCAGACTCCACATCGGTCACGATGACGGCCGGCGCGTCGAGTCCCTTGAACGCGTGGGTGGTCGAGTATCCGATCTTGCCAGTCTTGGCCGAGGCGTAAGGACTCAGCCGCTGGCGAAGGGCCAACGAGGTGCTTATGTAGGCGGCACCTCGAGAGCGGGCTGAGAGCACAACAATCTGCTCGGGCGGGTAATGATCCTTGCGTAGTGAATCAAGCGCCTGGGCGAGCTTGGTCTCTTGTTCAGGAGGCGAGCCATACTTGTAATACTCGACGTCAATACCGTCGTCAGGACGCCGGAACTTACGGTAGACGTTCCCTAGGCCGGTTAGCTGAGCTGCAGCCTGGCCGATGCGGGGGGTGTTGCGGCAGTTGTGATGCAGGACCGGCTGGAAGAATGACGGAGCACGCGAGGCCAGCTCCGCGCGACCGTCACCTTGGCCATAGATCGCCTGCCGCTGGAAATCCCCGAACATGAGCCATCGCCCGGCTGCCAGACCACCGTTGACCATCAGGTCGAGTGCGTCCAGATATCCGGGGACGCAGAGGTCTTGGGCCTCGTCGACGATCAGGACATCAACAGGATCGGATCGCTCGAACAGCGCTTCAAGCGCGAGGTCGGGCAGTTCCTTCTGCCACCAGTCAGCATCCGGATTCTCCCCCGGCACCTCGGCTTGGGCCAGGTCCAGCATCGCACGATGAAGGGTGCTCGCAGTGACGCCCGGGAAATCTTCAAGCTGGTCGGCCATCCATTTACCCAGCAGCTGATTGAAGCAGAGGACCCTGGCCGACTGCCCCTGGAGGCTGGCTCGCCTAGCAGCTTCCAGCGCTAGGAAAGTCTTGCCTGTCCCAGCTGCACCGGCGAACAGCACTCGTGGCTCGGACTCGATGAGGTCAAGGGCCTCGTACTGTTCCTGCAGAAACGTCAGCCGATCGTCATCACGCAGGCGCCGTACGTCAGTCGGCGAAATCGCCAGCTCGAAGCGCGGGCGCAGCATTGCCGCAAGTTCCTCGCACTGCGCTTCTGCAGGTTCGCTCCGTGCGGCGTCGAAGCTGGGTCGGGTGGCCGACAGGTGGCGACGTGCCTGGACCAGGACAGCGGTTAGCGATCGGGAGACAGGATGGCGAACAAAACCGCCCCGATCAAGAAGTTGCCAAGGGTGCCATTCGGGCGAGGGTGGCACGGCTGTCGCGTTCGCGTTTGTGAACCAGACCGCTGACCAGAACGGAATGTGGGTAAGATCGCGCCTGCTCCTTCCAAGGAATGCCCGCAGGCTATGCATGGCCTCGGCAGCTTGCGTGAACGGGCTGCGGCTGGTCGGTTGCTGAACTCCCAGGTGCCATGTCCCCGAGCTGTCCCGGCTGACGGTGCGATGAGACTTGACCTCCACGCACAAGACTCCCAGACGGGGAACGATTATGACGAAATCGGCCTCGCCCTCCACCTGCCTACGGTGCTGGGCGATGTGCAGTGAATGCAGCACGATCCAGCCGGCCGTCCCAGGATCACTCCGGAGTCGCTCGAAGAGGCGCCGTTCACCGGGCGGCGCGCCTCGGTCAATTACCGGGGGGATCATTCGAGCCATTCCACTCCTCGTGTCGCGAAAGGCCGACGGCAATCGTGGAGGGCGACAGCGGTTGTTTCTTCCCGAAGTGCCAGCACCTGGCAGGCCGTCATAGGGGCGGCGCCGGGAACGTCGTCCAAGTGGAGTTCGATCACACCGCCGATTTCTAACTGATGGAGATCACAGCTGTTCGCTTTGCTCTCCAGCGCGTCCATGAGGCGGTGCCCGGCCGAGACAACGGCTCGGCGCAGCATCTGGCCTGCCTCGATGTACGGCGTGGCGTCCCCGATCCCGAGCATGCGCAGAAGGATCTTGAAGTCCTCAACCTTTCGCGGCTGGATGAGATCCTCCTGGGCCCAGTGCGCGATGTTGTGAACCTTGACTCCGAACCCTGCGAGCCGCCGCGCTACCGCCGTAGGTCCTTGATCGTCCAGTAACAGCCGAAGCCGGCTCTTCCAGTCTTCCTGCAGGCGCCTAACCTCAGCGCTCTTGGTCTTGCCGAATAGCTCGTAGGCGACTCCGCGAGTGGTTGCGGCTTCGCTAACCCCCGCGCGGAGGATGAGAATCGTGCCTTGAGTCACGGAGGACATTGGCAGGGAGATCACTCGTTCGCCCAAGGGTGCGGTGGGATCCAAGCCTCGGATGCGTTCCCCGTCACTCGGAAGCCAGATCGCGTGATTTCCGCTGAGTACGGCCAGGCGGGCGGGCACCTTCTCAGTATCCGTGACCGCAGTCCGAGGGGCGGAGGCCAGAACGGCTTCCCAGTCGGGCGTGACCTGAAGATCGGCGGCAGGCGTTCCGCTCCACGGTTGCCAGCTCACGGCCGGGCGTACAGGCTCTTGAACCCGCGTTGTTAGTGATATCGCGGCGAACTGGCCGAAAAGTCCTGGGATCTTCTCTTCGTCGCGAACCCAGTGATGGTGAACAACTCGGACCGCCATGGCTCGCGGTGTGGTGAGTAGTTGCGCAGGGAAGGCGAAACTCGGTCCGCAGACTATGGCGAGATGGAATGGTTCGTGGCGGGCATACTCACCAGGCATCAGGACCGGCGGTACCCAGTCGCCCCAGTCTCGGAGCCAGGATGCGATCGCGAGGGCAGTGCGCCGGTTCCGGGCGATCAGGTAGGCACTGTGGGTATTCATCTCTTCCAGCGTGCTCATCACTGTAGACGCAAACGGCTCATTGCCTCCGGATTCGTATGCTTCCGCTGCCGCACCCAAGGCGTTGATCAGCGGTAGCAGGTGGGCAGGTGAGCCACCGCGCAAGGCCTCGGCAGTGCCCATGAGCTCCCTGAGCAGGGGAGCGGTGGTCGATGTTGAACTGGTGAAAGGTACGGGGTCGTACAGCCCGCGCCATCTGGTCGCGTTGGCGAGACGTGACAGGGAGTCCCAAGCTGGCGAGTCGGGTTCGTCCTGGAGTGCCTTGAGCAGAGATCGGACTTCACGGGAGAAGCGGTGAGCGCCAGCGTCATCGACATGCACACGCTGGGGGGCTGACTCACTGCTGCGATAGTAGCGATCAGCGACGGCGATGCGACTCACACCGCCCTCCTGAATGCCAGGACCTCGCAGCCTGAGGGCGGGTTCCAGCCGAGTTCATGGTTGCCGATAGGCGAGGCGTACGCACGCTCCTGCATCAGTGTCGACAATGCTGCGTCCACACCTGGCTCCGTACGCTCCAAAATCGAGATGACTAGGGGGGCGGTGCACTCAGGGAGCCAGCGGCTCGTAGCCGAGGCTCCGTCGAGGATTACCAGATGCGGCGGAGCGGGGAACATTTCCCAGGTGGGAACATCCGCCCGGGCGGACATGACCGAACTGCGCCAGCCCACGGGAGCTGTGAGCTCGATAGGCCTGACGATCGTGCTTAGTGGCCCGAACTGGAGACCACTTGGCGCGGAGACGTCCTCAGCCAGGTCGCTATAGATTCTCTCAGGCGAGCCAACAAGGATGAGGCCCCAATCCCAGGACGAGAGAAACTCCTCTGGATCTCCTCCGGGCAACAAGGATTTCACGAAGGTGGTCTCCGCATCGGAATAGGTCGCCGTGCCGATTGCCGATATGCCAGGGGGAGGTGTTCTGACCTCCCGTACCAGCCGTGTTTGGAACGCTCCCGTCCTGGGGGTGTTCAAGTAGAGACGGTCCGGAAGGCCTGTGAGGTAGTCACCAACGACAACGCGCTTCGGAGTCCTTACCCAGAGCCTCGTGCCAGGGGTGACATCTCCAAGTGGCAGGGACCAGGCGGTACGGGGTTCGCGACTGCGCTGGGTGTAGCGCTGGCAGACGTATCCGACCGCGATGGCCGACGCGCCTATGAGACGCGTGGGCGCTGAGACAGCAATGACAGTTTGCTGCGAGGCGGTATCGAGCGTTCCCTTGGCCGTGGCGATGCCCAGGCGGATCCATGCCGTGAACCAATCAGGGATAGCCCGGGACTGACCGTTGACCGAGTGTAGGAAGATGGGTCGCTTGCCCTCCTCAGGGGGTGTTCGAACCACCACCACATCCCCCTTCGCGTCAGGACAGAGGGTTGTGCGCCCGCAACGTCTTACCCTGCCTGCTGGTATTTAACAGCAGCGGTGGTCGCGGTTACCAGAGAGGGATGTGGCGTTATGAAATTGTTTTCAATTCTCCGGACCGCACACTTTCAGGGTTAAAGGAGACAAGCGTGGTTATTTGTCACCAGTCGTGCCATAAATAGCTGGCCGGAAAGTCAGGGTGCTGTCAGCTAGAGCATCACTGCACGCGAGTCAATCCGCTGTCACCTCTGCGCGCTTTCAGCTGATCTTGGATCTGTTCCTGCTGAACAGGTCGTTTCGCTGGTGGTCTTCCTGTCCGAGGAACGCCTTGAACTCGCCCAGACTGTATGTGAGATCACCGTTGGATCGCTCAGTCGTAAGCAGCTCGAAGTCGTGACCGAGATGGTTCAGGCGACGCTCGACTTCCGGCTGCTCCATCGGCGCACCCTCCTGGGCTAGCCGCTCAACGATCTGTTCCGCCGTCAACGGCCGGGCACTGCGAAGCAAGACCTTGTAGACCGGGTCTAGCACAATATCGGTGTTCTCAACCAGAGTCCGGCGCTTGCCGGTCTTCTGCAGGGCTTTCCTGATCGCCATGCCGATTGCCTTAGCGACGGGGGGAGGGAAGGCATTGCCGATTTGCCGGTACCTAGACGTCTTCCCACCGAGGAACTCCCACTCCTCGAATTCTTCGCCATACCAACCCTGGATGCGCGCGACCATCTCCACAGTCAACATCGGGTTCACGACGCCCTTCACACGTGGATTGTTTGGTCCGGGAGGGCCATCGGCCACGCCCTTGGCATCAACCCCCATCGCTTCCCACGCGGCCTTCGCCCGGGTTGGTCCAAGGTCGGCCCCACCGTGCTTTTTCGAGCCACCCACGATGGTCGGGGCAATCTTGTCAGCTTGCTGGACCCACTCCTCCAGCTGCTCTTCGGACCAATCGCCGCGGGCCATCAGGTCCCTGAGCAGCTGGCCGACCGTAGGTGGACGTTCTGCGCTCGACTGAGGCCACTCGAAGTACTCCGCGTACTCGGCCTGCAGTGCGATCAGCACGAATCGCGGCCGCAGCTGGGAAACGCCATACTTGTCGGCTTCCAGTAGCTGCCACTCGGCTATGTAGCCGTGTTCCTTCAGACGATCGAGGACACGTTGCCGGTAGGCGGTGAACCGGCTTCCGCTCAGGCCTTTGACGTTTTCCAGCAGGAGCGCTTTCGGTTTGATTCGGCCGCACAGCTCGACAGCCCATGCGAAAAGGTCCCGCTCATCTGTGGCACCCAACTGCTTGCCAGCGATGCTGAACGGAGGGCACGGCACACCGCCGGCCAGGAGATCAACGCCTTTGACCTCGTCCGGGTCCCAGACCTCGGGGTCGGCAACATCACCTACTCTGACGGTCTCGTGCGCTTCCTTCTCGTCGTAACCGAGCACCTTGACGAGGTTATGGCGCAACGTCTCTGCGGCTCGTTCGTCGAGTTCGACAGCAAGCCAGTGGCGGAAACCCGCCCGTTCCAGCCCAAGTGACTGCCCGCCGGCGCCTGCACAGATCTCGACGACTCTGAGCACATCTTCCTGGTCCGCCGTCGGTACCGGTGATTCGCGCCCGCTAGCCTCTGTGTCGCCATCGACAACGCGAGGGTGCTTCTCGGTCACAAGGACCCCTTTCGTAGTCCGGATGCGGCAAGAGACAGGTGAGCAGCTGTATCTTCGCGGAGGAGACCGCTAGCCGTACTCCCAATAGGACGAATGTGGGAAAGAGCAAGAAGGTTCAAGCTAGGACGCAGGCCCACGAGCGCGGGCTCTACCCGGCACCGCTGAACGAGGGCCGATCGCGCAACATGCAGGCCAATCGGCGCTCGGGCACCAAGCCGGAGGTGGCACTCCGGAGCGCGCTGCACCGGATGGGCTTCCGCTACCGGAAGGACTTCCGTCTCGACCTTGGTGAACTGAAGGTCCGTCCGGACATCGTCTTCACGGCTAAGCGCATCGCCGTCTTCGTAGACGGCTGCTTCTGGCATGTCTGTCCTGAGCACGGTCGTCTGCCGACCACCAACGAGTGGTACTGGACGCCGAAGCTTCGCAGGAACATGGAGCGCGATGAACGTGTCAACTCGGCGCTGGAGACCGCCGGCTGGCGGGTGGTCCGGCTGTGGGAACACGAAGACTTGACCGCGGCCATTGCGGCAGTGGTGACAGCGGTGAGTCCTGGTACCGAACATGCGAGCGAGACTAGCGCGGACAACTGACACTTCCGAATCCTGGAGTGCCCACTGACTGCCCGCCGAAGGCAAAGAATCCAGGTCTCGCCGCGTCTGACGTTGCGTTTAGACCGGGATGCGCTGGTAGGCGATCCTATCGGAACGTCCGCTTCCTCGAGACGTACGCATGCGCCGTACCTCCACCCAGTTCGCCAGTATGAACAGTGTGACGATGGCGGGCGCACTGGAGAAGGTGACCATAAGCACGAGAGCCAGCGTGTAGCCCAGTGCCATCATCTACAGCGGTTGAAGTCTGGGGTGTCATGTCGATCTCGGGTCCGTGATCAGGCCAGTGTGAGCCAGGAAGGCACTCAAGAGGTCGGGGCGGTATTGCATCTGCTTGAGCCGGCTGCGGATGATCGCGGCCAGGTCGTCGAGCGTGCAGGGAGCCAGATTGCCCAAGCCACGCTTGAGGTGTGACCACACGCTCTCCACCGGATTGAGTTCCGGCGCATAGGTCGGCAACTGGAACACCGTCAGCCACGGACGCGCCTGGATCAGGCCGCGCATCAGGGCATCGATGTGGGTGTTGACGTTGTCCCAGATCAGCACGATCGGGCCGCCGAGCTGCTGGTGAGCGGCGTCCAGCAGGCGGGCGAAGTCTGTCTCGTTGAACCCTTTGCGCTCGTTCTTGCGGCGCCGGTAGACCATCATCCGGAAGATCAGCCGGGTCCGCTGCCCCGGCTTGAAGCAGAGCAGCCCGGTCAGGTTGATACGGCCGGAGCCCTCGCTCGTGACGGTGACGGTGGGGGTGTGTCCGCAGCGGACCAGGTACGGGCCTTGGGCGGCCTCAAGGATTGTCCTGCTTCGTCGGCGAAGCAGATCCACGCACCCTGGTCCCGCGCTGTTGTTCCACCTGAGGCCAGGTGCCCTTCACCCAGGTGGCGATCGCGGCCTCATCGCGTTCGGCGGCGCGCCGCTGGGGAACCTGCGGGCTCCAGCCGAGGCGATGCAGCAGGTACGAGATCCCGCGCGGGGTGTAGGAGGTGTGGAAGAAGCGGCCGACCAGGATCGCGACGCGCGCCAGCGTCCACCGCTGATCTTCACTCCAGCCCCACACGGCCGGACCGGTGTCCAAGGCCGCCTCCAACCGCTGCACCTGGGCAGCGTTCAGCCGGTAGTGCTGCCCACCCGGTCCCTTCGACGCCAACCCCTCGGCCCCGAGCGTCCGCCAGATCTTCTGTCACAGATAGGCCGGCTTACGAGAGATCCGCAGCTTCCCGCCCACCTCAGGCGGAGACATACCCGCGGAGAAGAGCCCGGCCGCCTCCAAGCGCACCTGTTCACGCTTGGCTCGCGCCGCCGGGCTCAGACCACCACTATCCGGATAATGCATCTCACCGGGATGCTCCCGAACGTCGACGTGAGCACGCAACCACGCCGTGTCACCTCATACTTCAACCGCTGTAGGTTCTGGTCGAGCGTCGGCGCTTGGCCGCAAACCAATGACGAAACGGCGTGCCGAATCCCAACGTCAGAAGTGGGAAATGCACTCAGTGTCGGAGACGGTGCTCGATACCATAGGTTTCGGGCTTGCGGGCGCGACGACATCCACGAAGCGTTCATGACACGTGCCGCTGCGATCATCTGCTGGCGACGGCTCGTCCGCTGATCTTTCTGTTAGGACTTCTAAGTCGAGAGCTCTCTCAGCACTGTTCCGTCGGCACGCATCCGGTCAGCGCCGACCTCGATGACCCGCCCTGGCTTGAGCCCGGTTGTCTCGAAGTCGATGACGGTGAACTCGTTGTCTGGCGCATGGCAGGTGCCGGACGAGAGCTTGAGCGGGGCGATGAGAGCCATGGTGCGGAGCGTGTGAACTATCTCCCGCCGGGGACCGAATGACTGCATCGGATTTGGGCTTCGATTACCTAGAAAGTGGCCCGATGTCGGGGAGTAAAGGCGCAATTTCCGGTGTATCGGCAGGTTTGGCTACGACCCAGTGTGTCCCATCCAGTTCGATCGACGGAGCTCTCGTGTGATGCGGGCGTCGCCGCACGAGCCGCACGCTCATTGATTCGCCGGGACCAAGATGAGGCATGGCGAGAGCTCTCGCCGCCTCCACGTGGTTCCGATATTGGCCGAAGATGACGATCCCTTCGGGACGGAGGGCACTGCGAGCTCCGCCGTTCTTCCGGATGCGCTTCATGTAGTCCTCTTGCATGGCCACCGTGGCCACGACGCTACGGCTGATGGGGCGCTGCTGTGCTCGGCGGAAGAGCTCGTTGACCCGCTTCTGGCCGCTCGTGGAGCGGAAGATCGCGTCTATGTCCTCGTCGGGTAGACGGAGCAGGACATTGTCTTGTAGCGGGGCGTTCTTGAAAAGCCATCGGATGTTTGCTCGGCCATAGCGGCTTAGGGTTCGCTTTGCATCCCTGTTCACACCTGGATTCAGGTTCTCCTCGCTGGCCCTGACCAGGCCGGCACTCCATTCTCCGTCCTTGTCGCTCGCCCAGAGGCCGAGTAGGAGTCGGCCCACCGCCTCCGGGGGAATCATCCAGTTGGCCAGCTTCTGGGAGTACTTGCAGTCGACCTCCGCGGACTCGATGGAGTAGTCGAGAATCTCGCCGTCCGCGAAGCCGAACTCCCGCTGGAGGTTGATCTCGATCAGGGTGCCGCAGTGCGTCTTCTCGGTCTTGTAAAGCTGATCCCAGCAGAATCTGCCCGTGTGCTGGCCATCCAGCAGCATGTCGAAGCTCCTCCGGATCGCCTTGCCGATTCGGATGCCGTCGCCGTCAAGCGCAATGAGGTGAGCGAAGACCGCTTCAAGCTCGGAGTCAACGGTGGTCACTGGCTCTCCTCCCCCAGCACGGTGCCGAGCCGGGCCTTGACGGTGCCCCTGCGCGCTGCGGGGAGCTGGCGATAGTGCGACCAGATCTTCTCTGTGTCCGACACGGCCCGTCTGTCCGCTGCCATCCAGCTAAGGAGCTTCACCTTTTCCTTCCGCGGGAGTTCCTGGATCCGGTCCCAGACCTGCTCGGAGGAGAACTGGACGCCGGTCAGATGCTTGGCGGTCTCGTTACATCGCGCGCACTCGGTGACGAGGTCTTCTGGCTGCGCCGTGGAGCCGTACTTGTGCGGGGTGACATGGCCCATCGTGAGCCTCGCGTGGCTGCCAGGATCGTCCGGGTACTCCTCACCCGCGCCGATGCCACAGCGCACGCAGCGGTGGCCGTCTCGATCCATGACTTCCCTCCGGACCTTTCCACTGATCGCGCGCAGCCCAGCCGAGCGTTGGCCAGGCTCCCAGATGTGAGCGCCGATCTTCTCCAGAAGAAGTTCATCCGGACTCAGGTTGGCCAAGTCGCGGTAGGTCCTGATGATCCAGCCGGCTGGCCGAAGATCCCTCATGCGCCGGTCAACCTGCTCGATGTCGGGAATAGCGTTCCTCAACTGCTGCTTCCGGAAGCGCTCTCCCTCACCGATCTCGTGGTACAGCCACAGGGCAACACGGATGCGGGTGCCCAGCTTGGCGTTGGTCCAGACGACATCCGTCAAGTGATCCTCGCTCTCTCGGGCCTTGGGGGTCGGCGCCCGCCAAGATCGTTCGACGAGACTACGATGTCGCGGCAGGATTCGGCAAGTAGTGGCAGAAATCGGCTTAACGGGGTCTTGATCCTGAAACTGTCAGTCCTGCTCGTTAGCGTGTTGACTAGATCGTGCGACGTTTCCGCAGGCCAACACCCTCCATGGATGGCGCTTATGATCTTTCGGACCACCGCCCAGGACGTTCTCGCTCTGTTCAATGTTACGAGCCACGCGGAGATCGCGTTCCAGCGCTGGCTTGATGACGCAACAAAGCAAGCGGTCAGGCCACACGTGCTAGCTCACCAGGCCTCAGCGATCTACCGGCTGGCTCCCAAGGATGTCGAGCGGGTCTGCGCCACCACCGAGCACGCCCTTGGTGAGGTCAGGCGCGCGACAGCCGAGAACGTCAGTGAGATTGTCGACTGGCACCCCGACTTCGCCTTCACCCATACCTTCCACTACGTGGTGGAGTCCATGGGTGCGTTGCCGACATGGCAGCAGTTTCGCGACTTCATCGGCGAGGATTCCCAAGGCAGGACGATGCTGTGGCATCCAGCACAACAGATGGTTGCCCGCGTCGCCGCAAGGCCGTCTGGTCCCAGCCGGGCGGTGGCCAGGGACGCGATGCAATGGCGCGTTGGGAACGCCTACTACTCCTTCATCCGGGAGATTTATGTGGTCGCTCACCTGCGTGAAGCAGGGCTTGATGTGCGGATGCACCCGCTGGCTGACGCGCTATTCCGGGTGGATTTCTGGTGCGGCCGTACGGCATGCAGCCTCTTGGTGAAGAACGCCAAGTTCCACAAGGACGGCAGGGGAAGGAAGCGGCCGACGAGCGAGATCCTTTCCGGCGCGAAGCCCTCATTCCAGTTCCACAAGATTCAATTAGAGCGGGCGTCTCAGTTCGGTGTGGTCCACCTCCCCAGCACGGATCAGATTCGTCTCGCGGCTGACGAACTCCGCGCCGCCATTCAGACCTCCAAGATGTGAGATTCCGTACTCCAGATATCTACACAACGATGGCGGTTGCCGTAGTTGGGCCCAGGCATATGGTCCGAGCGGTTCCCTGCCTGCGGGGTCACAGGGCGGGTCGGGCTACCCGCTGGTGCGGTTTGCCGCCGATGGTGGTCTGCGACAACCGCGCCCTGCCCGCGGTGGCGTTCGGGCCGTTCAAGTCCAGTGAGACCAGCCACGCGCCCCGGCCTGTTCTGCTGCCTGCGCCCGGGCATGGCGCTGCTCGGCGACCGCAACTTCGCGGGTACGGGACTTGGCCACCGGTATCGCCGCTGCGCCCGTACCCCCACAAGGCGTCGACCAGAAGATCTACACCCCTGCTGGCCAGCTACCAGGCATTACGGCTGGCAATGACCGCCGCCACCATCACCACTCCAACCGCCGGAGCCGACCGGGCCCGCTTCACCATCGCTCTGCATATCCCCGCAACCAGCCCATTCACGCAGCCGGCATCGCAGCCGACAGCACGATCGACCTCATCGGCACGATCAGCCGAGCCGTACTGGCCGACCCCTGCCACCCAGCTGAGACCGCACCTGCCCGGATCGTCAATCGCGCGATCTCGAACACCGGACGAAAGGCCAAGCCGACCTAACCAACCACCGGGCAAATATCACGATCGAGAGCCTCATCCAACCCGAATTGACCACTCAACTGCCCTAACTACCCGGCATTGCTTGTAGCGGAGGGTTGACCAGCAGAATCCGCCCCAGGTTCACAGAGCGCTCTCGGACCGCAGCGTCCAGGACGTGCCTGGCGTCTTGCGGAGTGAGCTCTTGCACCGTATCCCGACGATCACATCAGCACGAACCCGGCGTCGGCGCGCTCCGGTTTGACGGATGAACCGCTCCGGGTCTGATGGAGGCTCTGGGATACCCCGCTTGCTGTCCATCCCCACATCGCGATGCGGACCCTGCGTCATTGCGACATCAAGGTCACGATGGAGGCGTGTACCGAGGCGACGGGACCAGAGTACTGAAGAAGCTTGGCAGCTTCCTCAGTGAGAAAGAACGACTCCCGAAAGAAGGAGCTCCAAAGAGCGGTAGCCGTATTTCGAGCTGTAGGGAGATCAAAAAGGCCGTCTCCCATATAGGAAACGGCCTTCTAGCTGGGTCGGGGTGGCGGGATTTGAACCCACGGCCTCTTCGTCCCGAACGAAGCGCGCTGCCAAGCTGCGCTACACCCCGGTCGCACGCCGGTCTTGCGCGTGCTTGGGAAAGTCTAGCGGACTTCGCGGGTGCTTGTGACCGCATAATCCGTCAGCGGCGCGGTACCAGGGTGAGCAGGGTCGCCTCCGGGAAGCAGGCGAAGCGGACCGGGGCGTACGGGGAGGTGCCCAGGCCGGCGGAGACGTGGAGCCAGGCGGAGTCGTGGGTGCTCAGGCCCTTGACGCGGGCCCGGTCGATGCCGCAGTTGGTGACCAGGGCGCCGTAGAAGGGGATGCAGAGCTGGCCGCCGTGGGTGTGGCCGGCGAGCAGGAGCTGGTAGCCGTCGGCGGCGAAGCGGGTCATGTTGCGCGGCTCGGGGGAGTGCATGACGCCCAGGCGCAGGTCGGCGTCGGCGGGGGCGGGGCCGGCTACCAGGTCGTAGCGGTCGCGGTCGATGTGGGAGTCGTGGATGCCGGCCACGGCCACGTCCAGGTCTGCGACCTTCAGGCGGGCGGTCGTGTTGTTCATGTCGAGCCAGCCTTCTGCGGCCATGCCTTCGCCCAGTTCTCGCCACGGGAGCGACGGCACGTGCTGGCGGCGCTCGTTGCGGGAGGTGCGCCACAGGTAGCGGGCGGGGTTTTTGAACACGGGCGCGTACAGGTCGTTGGAGCCGTACACGAACAGGCCGGGGCGGGACATGAGCGGCTCCAGGGCGTGGAGCAGCGAGGGGACGGCGTCCGGGTGGGCGATCGAGTCGCCGGTGTTGACCACCAGGTCGGGTTCGAGCGAGCCGAGCGAGCGTACCCAGTTGATGAGCTTTTTGCGGCCGGGCGTCAGGTGCAGGTCGGACAGGTGGAGGATGCGCACCGGGCGCTGCCCCCGGGCCAGGACCGGAACGTCGAATCGGCGCAGCCGGAACCAGTTGCGCTCGACGACCGAGGCGTACCCGAGCCCGGCGATGCCGAGA
The DNA here is from genome assembly GCF_042740095.1 of Nonomuraea sp. NPDC059023. NCBI lineage: Bacteria > Bacillati > Actinomycetota > Actinomycetes > Streptosporangiales > Streptosporangiaceae > Nonomuraea > Nonomuraea sp. NPDC059023. Next base: position 26,003 of record NZ_JBHYIO010000026.1, read on the forward strand.
CCCAGCAGGGACAGTGGTATGGCGGCGGCTTTCCTCACGTACTTATGATGCCCGACATCCGGCACGAGAGGTGCCGCTCAAGCGGCAAGATGGACCGCATGAGCGCATTGAAGGACAAGCTGAAGGCCGATCTGACGGCCTCCATGAAGGCCAAGGACGAGGTCCGCCTCCGCACGATCAGGATGGTTCTGTCGGCCGTCAACGTCGAGGAGGTTTCGGGCAAGCAGGCCAGGGAGCTCAGCGACGACGAGATCGTCAAGGTGCTGACCAAGGAGGCCAAGAAGCGCCGCGAGGCGGCCGAGGCGTTCGGCAACGCAGGGCGCGCCGCGCAGGCCCAGGCGGAGCTGGACGAGCAGGCGGTGCTGGAGGAGTACCTACCGGCGCAGCTCTCGGACGAGGAGCTGAACGCGCTGGTCGACGCCGCGATCGCGGAGAGCGGCGCGACCGACCCGAAGGCGATGGGCGCGGTCATGAAGGTGCTCAACCCGAAGGTCGCCGGCCGCGCCGAGGGCGGGCGTGTCGCCGCCGCCGTGCGCGCGCGCCTGTCCGGGTGATCGACGTCGTGTGATCGGAGCCATCCGTTACGGCGAAGCCGCCGCCACCCACCACCCGCCGCCGCCCCGCGGGTCCGCGCTTCCACGCCCGGCAGTCTGACGGGCGGGCCGCCGTGACGTCGCCTCCTTGACCAGGCGCCCCGGAAAAGGCGAGGCGAGGCCGTACCGGAAAGGCCCCTGAAACGCGTTGAGAGGCCTCCCAGAGGCCTCTCAACGGTTCGGAGGGCTAGTTGCCCGGGGTGATGGGCCCGAAGTCGCCGTCGTCCGGGTCGAACAGGTCGAACGGATCGCCGCCCCGGTCGTCGGGTTCGCCGTCCCCGCCCCGGTCCTTGTCCTTCTTGACCGGCTTGGGCGCGCAGATGTCGCCGCAGCCGCCGAAGCGCTCCATGTTCACCGGCGTGAACTCCGCCGCCTCGATCCCCTTCAGCGCCTGCATCATCGACTGCTTCCAGATGGGGCCGGAGATGGAGGCGCCGTAGACGTAGCTGTAGCCGCGTCCGCCGATGGTGACGCCCATGAGGCGGTTGTCGAACGCGCCGCGGGGGTCGCCGATGCTGACGGCGGAGGAGAGGTTCGGGGTGTAACCGGCGAACCAGGCGGCCGTGTAGCCGTCGGTGGTGCCCGTCTTGCCTGCCGCGTCCCTGCCGATGCCGCCGACGCCGCTCATGGTGCCCTTGGTGAACACGCCGGACAGGATGCCGCTGACGGCGTCGGCGACCTCCTCGTCCATGACCCGCGTGCACTTGGGCTTGAACCGCTTGGCCTTGCCGTAGCGGTCGACGATCTCGGTGATGGCCAGCGGCTTGCAGGACTGGCCGCGCGAGGCGAAGACGGCGTAGGTGCTGGCGACGGTGACCGGGTCGGTCTCGTTGATGCCGAGCGTGAAGGTCTCGAACTCGCGCAGCGGCTGCCCGTCGGCGCGCTTGAGCCCGAGCTTCTTGGCCATCTTGACGGTCTTGCAGAGGCCGACGCGCTCTTCGAGCTTCATGAAGAACGTGTTGACCGAGCCCCACGTGCCGGACTGCAGCGTCTTGAAGCCGCCGCCGCCCTCGCTGGAGTTGCGCACCTGGTGGGACGGCTCGCCGACGCGGTTGCCCTTGCAGTCGCGGAAGGCGCCGTAGCTGGGCGCGTTGTAACCGGCCGGAGAGGGGAAGCCGTCGCCGTACTTGTAGCCCTCTTCGAGGGCCGCGGCCAGCGTGTACGGCTTCGCCGTCGACCCCTGCTGGAACCCGCCGCCGCCGCCGTGCTTGGCGTCGGCCACGACGTTGTAGCTGATCTCGTTCTTCTTCTTGTTGTTGCCGAACTTACGGCTGGCGGCCATCGCCTTGATCTCACCCGTGCCCGGGACGATCATGGCCTGCGAGGCGACCGGCTTGTCCTTGGTGCTGACCCAGTTCTTGATCGCCTTCTCGGCGGCCTTCTGCATCTGCGGGTCGATCGTGGTCTTGATCGTCAGCCCGCCGCGCTGCAGGAGCTTCTTGCGTTCCTCGGGGGTCTTGCCGAAGTCCTCGTTGTTGAGGATCTCGTACTGCACGTAGAGGCAGAAGTACGGATACGGGCTGGTCTCACAGCCACCCGGGAACTTCGTGTCCTTGTAGCCGAGCTTGGTGGCCTTGGCCGCGTCGCGCTCGGCGGGAGTGATCTTGCCGAGCTGCGCCATCCGGTCCAGGACGATGTTGCGCCGCTCCAGGAGCGCCGCGCGCGACTCCTTGCTGACGTTGGGGTCGGTCCTGTTCGGATTCTGTACGGCTCCCGCCAGCGTGGCCGCCTCGGAGAGGTTGAGCTCGGCGGCCGACTTGCCGAAAAAGCGCTTGGAGGCCGCCTGGACGCCGTAGGCTCCTGCACCGAAGTAGGCGATGTTGAAGTACTTCTCCAGGACCTCGTCCTTGGTGTACTTCTTCTCGATCGCCAAGGCGTAGCGCAGCTCGTTGAGCTTGCGCGAGACCGTGGGCGCGATGGCGGCGGCCCGCTCGGCGTCGGTCTCGGCGGCGTTGAACAGCACCTGCTTCACGTACTGCTGCGTGATCGAGGAACCGCCCTGGGTCACGCCGCCGGACGTCATGTTCTTGAGGAGGGCACGGATGGTGCCCTCGATGTCGATCGGCCCGTGCTCGTAGAAGCGGAAGTCCTCGATGGAGATCAGCGCCGTCTTCATGATCGGAGAGACCTTGTCGAGCGTCACCGACTGCCGGTTCTCGAAGAAGAACTGGGCGATCTGCTTGCCCTTGGCGTCCTTGAGCACGGTGCGCTCGGGCAGCGGAGGTTCGTCCAGTTCCTCCGGCTTGAGGTTGAGATCCTCCATGGCTGACTTGGCCGTCACCCCGGCGCCGCCCACTGCGGGCAGCGCGATGGCGGCCGTCAGCACACCCGCGGCCGCCCCCGCGGCGATGAGCCGGATGACGTTCGTGACTGGTGATGAACGATCTTTGCCCTGAGCTTGCACAGGACCAAGAGTACGTCGAAAGAGTGTCGTTATCGGTAACCGAACCCCATTTCGCCTTGACTGGAAGGGGTGACTAGTCATTCCCGGTCAACACTCGGGCGAGAAATTGGTCCTCTGGGGTCTGTCGGCCCGAACGTCTCGTTGCATACGTTCTCCTCTGCGGCAACTGAATACGGAGGCTCGGCGCCCGCGCCCGTCGGCCCCAAGTGACGACTGACCACCTAAGGGGAGTGGGGTCGAAATGTGGATCACGGATTGGACCTCCCGTGCCGCCTGTCGAGGTGCGGATCCGGACGCGTTGTTCGTCCAGGGAGCCGCGCAGAACAGGGCTAAGCTGATCTGCCGAGGATGCCCGGTCCGTACCGAGTGCCTCGCCGATGCGCTCGACAACCGCATCGAGTTCGGGGTGTGGGGCGGTATGACGGAGCGGGAACGGCGGGCGCTGCTGAGGCGACGGCCAGACGTGGACTCGTGGCGGGAGCTGCTCGAGTCTGCGAAAGAAGAGTACGAACGGACAAACGAGCTGATAGCGGGCTAACCCCGCCTGGAAAGCACGGCCGGCGAGCGTCGGCCGTGCTTTCATGCTCCCGAAGCCAGGAGTTCCCCGATCTGGTGCAGACCCGCCAGGTCGTGGACGTCCTCCGACATGGCGCGGACCTGGACGACAGGCACCGTGGGGTGCGCGGAGACGAAGTGCTCCTGCTCCCGGTGCTCACGGGCCGCGAGCTGCATCCGCCCGGTGTGGAGCCGCAACACGGCGGCGGTCAGCTCGTGCTCGCCCTTGGACTCCAGGTCCTCCGCCGCGGCCGCGCTGCGCGCCGCCGAGATGCCAGACGCGGGCGAGAAGTGCACCCGGTTGACCACGAGCCCGGCCAGCGGCATGCGTTCCTCCGCGAGCCGTTCGACGAAGTACGAGGCCTCCCGCATCGCGTCGCGCTCGGGCGCGGCCACCACCACGAAGGCGGTGCCGGGCGCCTGCAGGAGCCGGTAGGTCATCTCCGCCCGCTGCCTGAACCCGCCGAAGACGGCGTCCAGCGCGGAGACGAACGTCTGCAGGTCCTTGAGCACCTGCGCGCCCAGCAGCTTGGTCATCGCGCCGGCCACGAGCCCGAACCCGGCGTTCAGCAGCCGGAAGGCGCTGCGGCCCCCGGCCTTGGCGGGCGCGGTGAGCAGCTTGATGAAACGCCCGTCGAGGAAGCGGCCGAGCCGTTCCGGGGCGTCGAGGAAGTCCAGCGCGGAGCGCGAGGGCGGGGTGTCGACGATGATCAGGTCCCACTCGTCCGAGCGGCGAAGCTGCCCGAGCTTCTCCATCGCCATGTACTCCTGCGTGCCGGAGAAGCTGGACGACAGCGACTGGTAGAAGGGGTTCGACAGGATCTGCCTGGCCCGCTCGGGGTCGGCGTGGGCCTCGATGATCTCGTCGAAGGTCCGCTTCATGTCGAGCATCATCGCGAACAGTTGGCCACCGCCCTCCTCGGCGGTGTGCACCAGTCTGGGGGTGTTGTCCAGCTCCGAGAGGCCCATCGACTGCGCGAGCCGCCTGGCCGGGTCCACGGTCAGCACGACCGCTCCCCGGCCCCGCTCCGCGGCCCGCAGGCCGAGCGCGGCGGCGGTCGTGGTCTTGCCCACACCGCCGGCGCCGCAGCAGACGATGATGCGGGTCCCGCGGTCGTCGAGGATGGCGTCGACGTCGAGGGGGGCGGGCTTCTTCACGCGGCTCCCTGGTTTCGGATGCTTGCGGCCAGCTCATAAAGGCCGGCCAGATCTACACCGTCGGCCAGCAGGGGGAGCTCGTATCGGGGCAGATCAGCCTGGTCGAGAGAGGCCCGCTCGGCGCGCTCGATCGCGGTACGGCGGGCGTGCTCCACCACCTCTCCCACGAGGGATTCGGCCACCGCCGCCGCGTCGGCCCCGTCGGCGAGACCGGCCGCCTTGAGGCCCAGTGTGAGTTCCCCCACGTCGAATCGGCCCTTGACAGCCGAGTCAAGTATGGCCCGCGGAAGCAGTGATTCACGGACCATATTGATGAAAATTCCGCCAGGCGGAAGGCCGGCAGAACGCAATTCGGCGAGGCCGTCCAGCGTCTCCTGAACCGGCATCTCCTCCAAAAGCGTGACAAAGTGCACAGCCGTCTCGGGGGACTTCACCACCCCGCTCACCAGGTCGGAGTGGTTCTTGATCGGCCCGACCTTGGCCAGCCCTGCCACCTCCTGGGTGACGTTCAGGAAGCGGGTGATCCGGCCGGTCGGCGGCGCGTCGAGCACCACGGCGTCGTAGACGCGCCTGCCGTTCTTGGCCCGCCGGCGCACGGCCTCGGTGGTCTTGCCCGTGACCAGGACGTCACGGAAGCCCGGCGCCACCGTGGTGGCGAAGTCGACGATGCCCATCCGGGTCAGCGCGCGGCCGGCGCGGCGCATGCCGTAGAACATCTCCATGTAGTCGAGCATGGCCTCTTCCGGGTCGATGGCCAGCGCGTACACGTCACCGCCGTCGGGGGCCACCGCGATCTTGCGCTCCTCGTAGGGGAGAGGTGGCAGGTCGAAGATCTGCGCGATGCCCTGCCTGCCCTCCACCTCCACGAGCAGCACCTTGCGCCCGCCCGCGGCCAGCGCGAGTGCCAGCGCCGCGGCCACCGTCGTCTTGCCGGTGCCGCCCTTGCCGGTGACGACGTGCAGTCGCACGCCGTCCCAATCGGTGTCCCGAGAGTCCACGATTCGAGGCTACCTGGCGGTCACTTACGGAAACCTCCTGCGGGGCCTTTGAGCTCCGTCACACTACGCTGAGCCGCATGAAGAAATGGGAGTACCTCACAGCCCCGCTGCTGATCCACAACACCAAGATGATCCTGGACAACTTCGGCTCCGACGGCTGGGAACTGGTCCAGATCGTGCCGGGCCCCAACGCCGAGAACCTGGTCGCCTACTTCAAGCGGGAGAAGGCATGACCCCCGAGGAGAAAATCGCCGATCTCGGGCTGACGCTGCCCGAGGTCGTACCTCCGCTGGCCGCCTACATCCCCGCCGTACGCACCGGCGACCTCGTCTACACCTCGGGCCAGGTGCCCATGGTGGAGGGCAAGCTGGTCGGCTCCGGCAGGGTCGGCGCCGACCTCACGGCCGAGGAGGCCGCCGGCCACGCCCGCATCTGCGCGCTGAACGCGATCGCCGCGCTGAAGTCGCAGGTCGGTGACCTGGCGAAGGTCGTGCGGATCGTCAAGGTCGTGGTCTTCGTGGCCAGCGCCCCCGACTTCACCGGCCAGCCGAGCGTCGGCAACGGCGCCAGCGAGCTGCTGCGCGACGTCTTCGGCGACGCCGGGGTGCACGCCCGCAGCGCCGTGGGGGTGGCCGCGCTCCCGCTGGGGGCGTCGGTCGAGGTGGAGCTGATCGCCGAGGTTTCCTGACGGACCGGATATGTCACCATGACCGAGTGATGTTCTAGTTGGAGGTCATTGTGACTGGTATCCCCCTGCCGAAGGATCTGGCCGGCCGCGCTCGCGACATCAACGCAGGACGCATCGAACCGGTCCCCGCCCGGGACGCCGCCACCGTGGTGATCCTCAGGGAGGGACCGTTCGGGGAAGGGCCGTTCAGGGAAGGGCCGTTCAGGGAAGGGCTGGAGGTGTATCTGCTGCGCCGCAAGACCACCATGGCCTTCGCCGCGGGCGCCTACGTCTTCCCCGGCGGCTCCGTCGACCCGCGTGACACCGACCACGCGGTGGCCTGGGCGGGGCCGTCCCCCCGGCAGTGGGGTGAGGTCTTCAACGCCGACGAGCGCACCGCCCGCGGACTGGTCTGCGCGGCGGTCCGCGAGACGTTCGAGGAGTCAGGGGTACTGCTGGCCGGTCCCGGCACCGATTCCGTGGTCGCCGACACCACCGGCGCCGACTGGGAAGCCGACCGCCTGGCGCTGATCGACAGGAGCCTGGCCTTCGCCGACTTCCTGGCCAAGCGCGGCCTGGTGCTCCGCTCCGACCTGCTGAAGCCGTGGGCGCACTGGATCACTCCCGAGATGGAGGAGCGCCGGTTCGACACCCGTTTCTTCGCCGCCGTGCTGCCTCCCGGCCAGCGCACCCGCGACGTGGGCGGCGAGGCCGACCAGGTCGCCTGGAAACGCCCGTCCGAGGCGCTCGAACTGGCGGCCAACGGCGAGATCTTCCTCATGCCCCCGACCTACCACACGCTCAACGAGCTGGCCGGCTTCGCGTCGGTGGGGGATGCGCTGGCCGTACAGCGAAAAATCATTACGATTCTCCCGCGAGCGGTAGAAATCGAGGGAGAGATGCGGTTGATGGTGTCATGAGCGGTCTCTACATCCCGATCGACACCCCCGACGGATCCCGTACGGCTCACGCCGAGAACCTCCTCGCCCCCAACCCGGGCATGATGACGCTCGACGGCACCAACACGTGGGTCATCGGCACCAACGAGGTGATCGTCGTCGACCCCGGCCCGTCGGACGAGGCCCACCTCCTCCGCGTGGTCGCCCACCTGGGCGAACGCCGGGTCCGCCACATTCTGCTCACCCACGGCCACCACGACCACAGCGGCGGCGCCAGGCGCTTCGCCGAACTCGTCGGCGCCCCCGTCCACGCCCTGGACCCGCTGCACCGCCTGGGCTCGGAGGGCCTGACCGACGGCGACGTGGTCCGGGCCGGAGGCGTGGAGCTCCACGTGTACGCCACGCCCGGCCACTCCTTCGACTCCCTGTGCTTCTGGCTGCCGGTGGATCGCGCGATGCTGACCGGCGACACCGTCCTGGGCCGCGGCACCACCGTCATCGCCCAGGACGGCGGCCTGACCGACTACCTCCACAGCCTGGACCGCCTCAGGAAGACCGCCGAGGACCTGGAGGCCGACGCCCTCCTGCCCGGCCACGGCCCCGTCCTGGCGAACCCGCTGGCGGCTCTGGACGGCTATCTCACGCACCGCCGCGAACGCCTCGACCAGATCCGCCAGGCCAGGAAGAACGGTGCCAGGACCCCCCGCGAGGTCGTCGAAGTGGTGTACGCGGACGTGGACCGCTCGCTGTGGCCGGTCGCCGAGATCTCCGTCCGAGCCCAGCTGGACTACCTGGACGGCGAGTGAACGCTCAGGGCTGGATGAGGCCCACGGCGAACGCGTAGTCGTCCAGGGTGAACTGGGTGATGCCGGTCATGCGCAGGGCCTGTACCCGGACGGTGTAGGCCCCGGGGCCGAGGGGAGGGGAGAAGCGCTCCAAGGCGTGCGCCTCTTCGGCGTCACCGGGGCTGTCGAACCTGTAGTCCGTGCCCACGACCGGGTGCAGCTCGGTGGTCGTGCCCGCGGAGTTGACCACGACGACGCGCACGGAGCACCACCCGGTGGCGGCGCCGACGCAGACGGACTCGGCGGTGAAGCGGGCGTCGACGAATCGCGTCGTCCCCGCGGGCACGGTGACGTTGACCGACGCGGTCGGGATGTTCCCCCAGGCTCCGATCGTCTGGGCGGTCCAGGGGCTGTTCTCGCCGGTGAAGGACTGCGCGCTGGTCTGCGTGCCGTTCTGGGAGCTGGGTACGGCGCCGGCCGACGTGGCCAGAAGCGCGAGCGCGCCGGACAGCGCCACCGAGGTGATCGCGGACTTGATGAGTCTGGACAACGGGATTCCTCTCTGCCGTCGCGGAGCCGTGTGCCCCGCGACCGGTCGTTTCTGGAATCACGCTGACAAGAACGTTGTGCCTGGTGAACCCGTCACCGAATTATCCGGACAAGTCCGTACGGGTCTCCGGCACGGGACGGGTACGCGGGGTGAAGAGCGCCACCGCCACCACGGCGACGACGGTCAGCGGCACGCAGACCAGAAGGATCCATCGGAAGGAGACGTTATAGGCGATGACGCTGCCGATCACCGGCCCGGCGTTCAGCCCCACCAGGGCCACCACCGCCGGGATCGCGACCGCCGGCCACCACGTGGTGCCACGCAGGTGGGTCCTGGCGAGCTCGAACCCGGCCCGCAGCACGATCGCGGCCGCCAGCCCCTGCCCGACCCGGGAGGCGACGAGCATGCCGCCGTTCACCGCGAAGGCGCCCACGGCCGACACCAGCCCGAACCCGGCCAGCCCCCACAGAAGCACGCTCAGGCGCCCCTTCACGGGGATCAGCACTCCCAGGAGGGCCACGGGATAGGCGTAGGCCAGCATGACCTCGATCGCCGGGGTGAGGGAGAACTCCCAGGTAATGGGCGTTCCGGTGGCGTCCAGCACGGTCCAGTTCACCGAGAAGATCGCCACACATAAGGTCAGGGCCGCGACCATCTGCCATCGTCCAGTCATCGCCGGACAATACTCAGCCGCGATTGACAACCACTTGCAACAACCCGCGCTTCGCTGAGCCGGCCCAGGGCAAAGCTCAGGGTTGGGCAGCGCTCGGGGGCTGGGGGTCGTGGGGGCACGGCGCCCCCACTGAACCCCTCGCGGTGCCGGTTACCGGGAGCGGTTGTGGAGGCGGTCCATGTCGAGGATCACGACCGCCTTGGCCTCGATACGCAGCCAGCCCCGCTGGGCGAAGTCGGCCAGTGCCTTGTTCACCGTCTCCCTGGAGGCGCCCACCAGTTGGGCGAGCTCTTCCTGGGTCAGGTCGTGGTGGACGCGCAGTCCGTCGTCGGTCTTCGCGCCGAAACGTTCCGCCAGGTCCAGCAACTGCTTGGCCACGCGTCCCGGTACGTCGGTGAAGACCAGGTCGGCCAAGACGTCGTTGGTACGCCGCAACCGCTGGGCCAGGGCGCGCAACAGGTGCAGGGCCACCTCGGGGCGGCCGGTCAGCCAGGGGCGCAGGTCGTCGTGGCCCAGCCCGGCCAGCCGTACATCCGTCAGAGCCGTGGCGGTCGCGGTGCGCGGCCGGGGATCGAACAGCGACAGTTCGCCGAACATCTCGCTCGGGCCGAGCACGCTCAGCAGGTTCTCGCGGCCGTCCGGGGACTGGCGGGAAAGTTTGATCTTGCCCTCGAGCACGACGTAGAGACGGTCGCCCGTCTCGTTCTCATGGAAGAGCGTCTGTCCCTTGGACAGCTGGACTTCGGTGATGCTCGTGCGCAGCGCCGCTGCGCTCTCACGGTCGAGCGCGGCGAACAGGGGGGCCTTGCCCAGCACGTCTTCGGTGTTCACTCTGCCTCCTCTGCTGCCATTGTGACGCACCCCACTTCCCGCCACGCACTTAGGCTAGGGAGATGCCCTCTGAGTCGAGACTCGCCCTGGTGCGCAGGGCGCGCCGGATGAATCGCATACTGGCGGAAACCTACCCCGACGCCCACTGCGAGCTCGACTTCGGTAACCCGCTAGAGCTGCTGGTCGCGACGATCCTCTCGGCGCAGTGTACGGACAAAAGGGTCAACATGGTTACTCCAACCCTTTTCGCGAAATATCCGACAGTCCAGGATTACGCGGCCGCCGACCGCGCCGAGATGGAAACGATCATCAAGTCGACCGGCTTCTTCCGGGCCAAGACCAACTCGATCATCGGCATGGCCCAGGCCGTCTGCGACCGCTACCGAGGCGAGGTCCCCGGCAAGCTCAAAGACCTCGTCACCCTGCCCGGCGTGGGCCGCAAGACCGCCAACGTGGTCCTCGGCAACGCGTTCGGCGTCCCGGGCCTGACCGTCGACACCCACTTCCAGCGCCTGGTACGCCGCTTCGGCTGGACCGAGGAGACCGACCCGGTCAAGATCGAGCACGTCGTCGGGGAACTCCTTCCCAAGCGGGAATGGACCATCTTCTCCCACCGGGTCATCTGGCACGGCCGCCGGATCTGCCACGCCCGCAAGCCCGCCTGCGGCGTGTGCCCGCTGGCCGCTCTCTGTCCCGCGTACGGCACCGGCCCCACGGAGGAGAAGGCCGCCCAGAAACTCGTCAGACCCGGCCCGTTCTCCTGATCCCGAACGATCTCGAACGATCCCGGTGGGAAGCTGCGAGGGCTCGATCGCGTTGGAGGTGTTCGTGACGCAGGTGCCCGACTGGCTCGACCAACTGGCGGCGAAAGCCGTACGCACACAACCTCCCCGAGACATGCACCCGCCCGCCAACGGCGCGGGCCGGCGGGCGGCGGTGCTGATGCTGTTCGGCGAGGGCCCCCTGGGGCCCGACGTGCTGCTGATCCAGCGCAGCTCGCGCGGACGCAGGCACGCCGGTCAGCCCGCCTTCCCCGGCGGCGGCGTCGACCCGGAGGACGGCGGCCCGGTGCGGGCGGCGCTCAGGGAGGCCGAGGAGGAGACCGGACTGATGCCCCAAGGGGTGACGGTCGTGTGCACGATGCCCGAGGTGTACATCTGGCGCAGCGACAACCGCGTCACCCCCGTCCTGGGCTGGTGGCACGCGCCGTCGGCGGTGCACGCGGCGGCCCCCGACGAGGTGGAGTCGGTGGAGCGGGTGCCGGTCGCGGAGCTTGTGGACCCGGGCAACCGGGTGACGTTGCGCCATCCGGGCGGCTACGCGGGCCCGGCGTTCAGGGTGCGGGGGATGCTGGTGTGGGGCTTCACCGCGAGCCTGCTGGACGGGGTGCTGGGGATGAGCGGGTTCGCGCGGCCGTGGGATGCGTCAGTGACCGAAGACCTGCCGCCCGAGGCCGTCAAGCTGGCCCGCCGAGGTTAGGGCGGCGTGCCGTACACCGGGATCGTCGTCGCCGACGGCCAGGTAGCGCAGGATCGGCAGCGACCGGAGCCTGAACGCGCTCAGGTCGGCCATGATGTGCACCCCCAGCAGCCGCTCAGCCGCGCTCTCCGCCGCGCACAGGCGTCTGGCCAGGGTGAAGGACTCTGAGTCCCCACGCGCTCGCAGCGCGCTGATCGCGCGCTTTCTGACGGGTCCGGCAGGGTCGGGGTCGGTCAGGGCCGCCTCGACGATCTCGCGCACGCTCACGCCGTCACGCTAGCCCGGAGGGTAAGCCCGTCCTGGCCGAAGGCGTGCACACTTGACCCTGTTGCTGGTTACCTTTGAAGCGTGCGCGGTGATCTGCTTGACCTCATCTTGATCGGCCTCGTGATCGCCTTCGGGATCTCGGGTTACCGGCAGGGCTTCATCATCGGCGTCATGAGCTTCGTGGGGTTCGTGGGCGGGGCGGTGCTCGGGGTGTTCATCGCGCCGCCGATCTCCAAGGCCGTGGTCAGCGGCCCGACCGAGCAGGCGCTGCTCGCCATCGTGATCGTCTTCCTGACGGCGACGATCGGCCAGTTCGCCTCCTCGACGATCGGCGCCGTCGTCCGCTCGCACGTCACCTGGGAGCCGGCGAAGCTGGCCGACGCGGTGGGCGGCACGTTCGCCAGCGCGCTGTCGGTGCTGGTCATCGCGTGGCTGATCGGCTCGCTGATCGTCTCGACCTCGTTCACGCCGCTGGTCACCCAGGTCAAGGACTCGCTGCTGCTGACCACGGTCGACGACGCGATCCCGCAGGCCGCGCGCAACTGGCAGCAGCCGTTCAAGCAGTTCATCGACAACTCCGAGTTCCCGCCGGTGTTCGACGCGATCGGCGGCGACCAGCTGGTCAACGTCGCGCCGCCCGACGTCAGCGTGCTGCAGGGCGGGAAACTCAAGAAGGCCCGCGCGTCGATCGTCAAGGTCCAGGGCAACGCCGAGAGCTGCAACAAGCACATCGAGGGCACCGGCTTCGTCTACGAACCCGAACGGATCATGACCAACGCGCACGTGGTCGCCGGCGTCACCCGCGACCTGGAGGTCATCGACCAGGGCGGCAACAAGCACGTGGCGACCGTGGTCCGCTACAACCCGCAGCGCGACATCGCGATCCTGCATGTGCCCGGCCTCAACCTGCCCAACCTGGAGTTCGACGGCACGGCCAGGAGCGGCGAGAGCGCGATCATCGCCGGCTACCCCAAGGGCAAGGGCTTCACCGCAGAGCCGGCCCGCATCCGCAGCAAGATCCCCGCCAAGGGCCCCGACATCTACCGCAGCATGAACGTCACCCGGCAGGTCTACCAGATCCGCGGCAAGGTGCTGCCCGGCAACTCCGGCGGCCCGCTGCTCACCGTCGACGGCAAGGTCTTCGGCGTGATCTTCGCCGCGGCCATCAGCCAGGAGGAGACCGGGTACGTCCTGACCGCCGACGAGGTCCGCCCCGACGCGTCGGCCGGACGCGCCGACGTCAGCCCGGCCAGCACCCAGCGCTGCGACTAGCGGAGTCAGCGCACGTCGAAGCCCAGCGCGGCGGCCACGACCGTCGCCTGGAAGGAGTCGATGATCGCCTTCTTGACCGTGGTGACCTGCGGGTCGAGCGCGGTCAGGTCACTGCCGCGCAGGTCGCAGGCGGTCAGGTCGGCGCTGTGCAGCCAGGCGCCCGACAGGTCGCTGCGCAGGATCTCGGCCTTCTCCAGCCGCGCCCCCGTCAGGTCGGCCTCGCGCAACCGCACCCCGTGGAAGGCGCTGCCGCGCAGGTCGGCGCCGGGCAGGCCGACGAACGACCAGTCGCCGCCCTCAACCTTGAGCAGCCCGTAGCTGCAGCCGTCGAACATGCTGCCGGTGAACTTGCACGCCCGGAACGTGGCGTCGAAGAACGAGCACCGCCTGAACGTGCAGTTGACGAAGCTGGAGTCGTCGTGCTCGGAGACGTTGAAGCGCACCTGCGAGAACGTGCACTCCTCGAACGCCGAGCCGCGGTTGATCATCTCGGTCATGTCGACGTCGACGAACAGCACGCGGCGGAACGTCTCATGGTCGAGGTCGCGGCCGTCCCACTCGCCTGACCTGATCGCGGACTCGGTGGGCGGGGCGGGCACCCCGTGCTTGCGTTCGGCCATGCCGTCAGGCTAGCCGCGGGCTATGACAGTTCGAGCTCGCGCAGGATCAGGGCGATGGCGGCGCTCGCGTCGCTGTCCTCGCCGAAGCCCGTCGCCGCCCTGCCCACCTGGTCGTACGGCGGGCCGTACCCCTGGATGCGGGCGGCGCCGCGGCTGAAGAGGGTCAGGGCCCCGCGCCCGTTGCCCCGTTGCAGGTGGGTGAGGCCGACGCAGATCTGCGCCAGGCCCTGCCACAGCTCGCGCTCCTCGTCGGGGGCGCACTTCCAGCGGCCCTCGAACACCTCGTGCGCGTGGAAGGGCTTGTCCTCGGCCAGGAACCGGCGGCCGTCGTCGAGCGCCTGCTCGGTGGTGGGCGCGTAGTCGTCGGGGACGCGTGGGACCCCGGCCGTGCCGTACGGCAGGGGACGGCCGAACTCGTCGCGGGGGCGCGCGTTGCGCGGCCTGCCCTCGCTGTCGCGGTCTCTCATCGATCAGGCTCCGGGTCGGCTAGCCACCCGAGCAGCTCTGCGTCGAACTTCTCGGGGGTCTCCTCGTGGGGGAAGTGCCCCGCACCCTCGATCAGCCTCCAGCGGTACGGCGCGGCGACGTAGCGGCCGGAGCCCTGCGCGGTGCGCGGCAGGACACAGGTGTCGAGCAGGCCGTGCAGTTGCAGGGTCGGCGACTCGACTGCGGTGCGCATGGCCCTGGCGTAGCGCATGCCGTCGGGCCGCAGCTGGGAGCGGCCGAACCAGCGGTGGTACTCCAGGGCGAGGTGGGCCACCGCCGGGATGCGGAAGGCCTCGCGGTAGGTGCGGCCGGTCTCCTCGTCGGGCCAGCCGGGCCGCGACCAGGCGTCCAGCAGGTGGCCCACGAGAGCGCCCTCGTGGGCGACGAGCCGCCGCTCGGGCAGGATCGGCAGCTGGAAGCGCAGGGCGTGGCGGTTGGCCCTGAACTGGCCGGGGGTGAGCAGCATGCGGCGCAGGCGGCGCGGGTGCGGCGCGCCCACGGTGACCAGCCTGCTGACGCTCTTGGGGTCCATGACGGCCATGGTCCAGGCCATCAGGCCGCCCCAGTCGTGGCCGACGACGATCGCGCGGGTCTCGCCGAGCGCCCTGATCAGGCCGGTGGCGTCGCCGGCCAGGGTGGGCAGGTCGTAGCCGCGCGGCGGCTTGTCGCTGCCGCCGTAGCCGCGCAGGTCGACCGCGACCGCCCGGTAGCCCGCCTCGGCCAGGGAGACGAGCTGGCGCCGCCAGGTCCACCAGAACTGCGGGAAGCCGTGCAGCAGCAGGACGAGCGGCCCCTCACCGGCCTCCACGACGTGGAAGCGGGTGCCGCCGGCGTGTACGCCGCGGTGTGTCCAGGGTCCCTCGATCTGGACGAACGCCTCGTCAGGTGCCATCTGGCTTCACCGGCTCGCGATGTGCGCCGGCGACGCCCGCGGTCGGCACCAGGTCGTCGCCGGGGTCGGCGATCTCCTTGAGTCCCTTGATCGAGCGCGCGGTGCGCTTCATTCCGGCCAGCCCCTTGAGCCTGCGCATGCCGATGAACACCAGCAGCCCCGCGGCCAGCAGGTAGAAGACGGTCACGATGAGGAAGGCGGCCCACGTCGGCAGCCATTGGTCCAGCACGTACGCGATCGTGAACGAGATCAGGATCAGGCACAGGTGGGCCATGAACGCCGCGGCGGCGAACAGGCCCGCGGCCGTGCCGACGCGTTTGGCGTCGAACCTCAGCTCGGCCTTGGCCAGCTCGATCTCCGAGCGGACCAGCGTGGAGATCTGCTGGCTCGCCTGGGCGACGAGAGAGCCCAGGGATTCCTCTTCCGTGCTCTGCTGCATGAACGTCTCCTATCGGGGCCTGGTGGCCATGTCAAACATCATCCAGCGCCCTGCGGCGATTGCGTACCCGGAGGTGGAGAAGCACCGCGGCCAGAACCGAGGCGATGAGACTGGCCGCGAGGATCCCCGTGGTGACGGCGTCGGCGCGCTGCGGATCGTGTCCGTAGGCGAGGCCGCCGATGAGCAGCGACACCGTGAACCCGATCCCGGCCAGCAGTGACACCGCCGCCATGTCCCGCCAGTGCAGCTCTTCCGACAGTCTCGCCAGGCCGAGCCGTACCGACAGCCAGGCGCCGCCGAAGACCCCGAGGAACTTGCCGAGCACGAGACCCGCCACCACCCCCAGAACTACCCGATCGGAGAAGATACCGCTCATGCTTGCGGAGTTGAGTTGCACCCCCGCCGACAGAAAGGCAAAGACCGGAACGGCGAAGCCCGCAGAAAGCGGCCGGATGTGGTGGTCGGCGGCCTCCGACGGCGAGCGTTCCTCGGAGTCGTCCGCCCACACGCGCGTGAGCAGACCCAGCGCCACGCCGGCGACGGTCGCGTGCACGCCGCTGACCTCGACGAAGTACCACGCCAGCAGGGCCAGCGGCAGGTAGATCCATACCCCCTTGACCCGCTTGTACTGCAGGAACCCGTACAGGCAGATCAGCGCGACCCCGGCCGCCAGCATGATCAGGTCGAGGTTCTCCGTGTAGAAGATCGCGATGATGGAGATCGCGCCGAGGTCGTCGACGACGGCGCTGGTCAGCAGGAACGCCCGCAGGGCCGCGGGCATCGCGCTGGCGGTGACGGCGAGGACGGCCAGGGCGAAGGCGATATCGGTCGCGGTGGGGATCGCCCATCCTCGCCCTGCCTCGGGCGCACCCCAGCTGACCAGCAGGAAGATGGCCGCCGGGACGATCATGCCGGCGATGGCCGCGATGATCGGCAGGGCCGCCTTGCGCAGGTTGCTGAGCTCGCCGTGGACGAACTCCTCCTTGACCTCCAGCCCGGCCACGAAGAAGAAGATGGTCAGCAGGCCGTTCTGGGCCCATTTGACGAGTTCGAGATCGAGGTGGAGCGCCGCCGGTCCGATCTTGGTGTCGCGGAGGGCGGCGTAGCTCTCGTAGGAGACGTTGGCCCAGATCAGCGCGGCCACGGTGGCCACGAGCATGATGATGCCGCCGATCGTCTCTGCGCGCAGCGCTTCGGCGAGCGTGCGGGCGTAGCGGACGGTGGGCCGGAACGGCCAGACCTCGGCGGCGCGGCGCAAGGTGGTTCCCCCTCGGGAGTGGCGGTTTTGGGGTCGGTTCCCCCTGTCGCCGACCAGACTTCCCGGCACACCCGTGATAAATGTACCTGCAAGCATGAGGAAGGCCCCCATCGGGACCGATGGGGGCCTTCCTCTACCTCGGTGCTCAGTCCTCGCTCTTGGCGGAGGGCAGCTTCTCCGAGATGAGGTTCATCACCGTGCTGTCGGCCAGCGTGGTCACGTCGCCTACGCTGCGGTTCTCCGCCACGTCGCGCAGCAGGCGGCGCATGATCTTGCCGGAGCGGGTCTTGGGCAGCTCGGGCACGACCAGGATCTGGCGCGGCTTGGCGATCGGGCCGAGGGTCTTGGCCACGTGGTTGCGCAGTTCGGTGGCGATGTCCGCGCCCTCCTCCGCGGTGCCGCGCAGGATGACGAACGAGACGATCGCCTGGCCGGTCACCGGGTCGGTGGCGCCCACGACCGCCGCCTCGGCCACCTTCGGGTGGCTGACCAGGGCCGACTCCACCTCGGTGGTGGAGATGTTGTGGCCGGACACGAGCATGACGTCGTCGACCCGGCCGAGCAGCCAGATGTCGCCGTCCTCGTCGCGCTTGGCGCCGTCGCCGGCGAAGTACATTCCGGGGAAGCGCGACCAGTAGGTGTCGATGTAGCGCTGGTCGTCACCCCAGATCGTGCGCAGCATCGACGGCCACGGCTCGCGGACGGCCAGGTAGCCGCCGCCTCCGTTGGGCACGCTCTGGCCCTGGTCGTCGACCACGTCGGCGACGATTCCCGGCAGCGGGCGCATCGCCGCGCCCGGCTTCGCGCTGGTCACGCCGGGGAGCGGGCTGATCATGACCGCGCCGGTCTCCGTCTGCCACCACGTGTCCACGACGGGGGTACGGCCGGCGCCGATGTGCTCCCGATACCAGACGTAGGCCTCGGGGTTGATCGGCTCGCCCACGGAGCCGAGGACGCGCAGGGACGACATGTCGAACTTCGCGGGGATGTCGTCGCCCCACTTCATGAACGTCCGGATCGCGGTGGGCGCGGTGTAGAGGATCGTGATCTTGTACTTCTGCACGATCTCCCAGAACCTGCCGCGGTGCGGGGTGTCGGGGGTGCCCTCGTAGATGACGCTGGTGGCGCCGTTGGCCAGCGGGCCGTACACGATGTAGGAGTGCCCGGTCACCCAGCCGATGTCGGCGGTGCACCAGTAGATGTCGGTCTCGGGCTTGAGGTCGAAGACCGCGTTGTGGGTCCAGGACGTCTGGGTGAGGTAGCCGCCGGTGGTGTGCAGGATGCCCTTCGGCTTCCCGGTGGTGCCGCTGGTGTAGAGGATGAACAGCGGGTCCTCGGCGTCGTGCGGCTCGGGGGTGTGCCGGTCGCTCTGGCGCTCGACGATGTCGGCCCAGAAGACATCCCGGTCGTACGTGGAAATTTCTTGATTTGTCCGGCGGACGACGAGCACGTGCTCGATCTGCGGGCACTGGTCCACGGCCTCGTCCACGGTCGGCTTGAGCGCGGACGGCGCGCCCCTGCGGTAGCCGCCGTCGGCGGTGATCACGAGCTTGGCGTCGGCGTCGTCGATGCGGCTCTTGAGCGCGCTGGCCGAGAAGCCGCCGAAGACCACCGAGTGGATCGCGCCGATGCGGGCGCAGGCCAGCATCGCGATCGGCAGCTCGGGGATCATCGGCATGTAGATCGCCACGCGGTCACCCTTGGCGACACCCAGCTCCTGGAGCGCGTTGGCGGTCTTGTTGACCTCCCGCTGCAGGTCCGCATAGGTGAGGGTACGGCTGTCGCCCTCAGGCTCGCCCTCCCAGTGGTAGGCGACCTTGTCACCCCGCCCGGCCTCCACGTGGCGGTCGACGCAGTTGTAGGCGATGTTCAGCCGGCCGCCGGTGAACCATTTCGCGAACGGCGGGTTCCACTCCAACGTGGTGTCCCAGCGCTTGGCCCAGGTCAGACGGTCTGCGGCGCGCTCCCAAAACCCGAGACGGTCGGCCGCCGCCTCGTCGTACGCGTCGGCGGTCACGTTCGCGGCCGCGGCCAGGTCGGCGGGTGGTGCGAACCTGCGGTTCTCCTGCAGCAGGTTCGACAGCGCCTGGGGCTCGGTGCCAGGGGTTTCCGGGGCCACCTGAGTGCTCCTTCTATGGCCAGATTGGTTAGGTCGTGTCCCACTTCACCAGGTGGCGGGCGGCTCAAGCAAGAGGTCTAGACAGGTCCGTACCGGCCGTGGCGCTTATCCCTGGTCATTACAGTCGCTATTGAATCGTTGTCATCTTGAAAGCAGAGAATGATGGAACGGGCCAAATTGTCGGGGTTTATGGGCCCCCTCAGCCGCTCCGCGAGTTACCCACAGGTAAGGTCGGACGCGTGAGTGACCCTCTGGCCGCAGTCGCGAAGCTTCCCGGCGTTCCCGAGGCCGTCGACGAGGCCCGTGAAGCCGTCGACCGGCTTTACCGGCATCGAGTGCTGCGCCGGGCCCGTCCCGCGGTGTCCACCGAGTCGTCCCTCCGTGGCGCGCGGGCCTCGGCCGCCCTGGAGGGCGTGGACGTCACGCTGGACGCGCTGCGCCGCGACGAGGTGTCCGACCCGCTCGTGCAGGGCGCGCTGCGGGCCTCGGTGGAGGTCGGCAGGCTGGGCCCGACCTGGCGCAAGGCTCCCCGGCAGGTCATGGCCCGTCTCCACTCGGTGGCCGCGGCCGGTCTCGTCGGCCCCGACGCGCTCGGGCGGCCGTCGGCGGGAGGACCGCGGCTGGACGCCCTCTTCGGCCTGCTGGAGACGCCCACCAAGGCTCCGGCCCTGGTCCTGGCCGCCATCGTGCACGCGGAGCTGGCGGTCCTGCGGCCGTTCGGCAGCGCGGACGGGATCGTGGCGCGCGCCGCGGAACGGCTCACGCTGGTGGAGTTCGGCCTGGACCCGAAGTCGATCGTCGCCGTCGAGGTGGGGCACCTTGAGCAGGACTACGAGGCCGGGCTGAAGGCGTACGTGGACGGTGGGGTGGCCGAGTGGGTACGCCACTGTGCCGCCGCGGTAAGCCTCGGGGTCCGGGAGACCACGGCGATCTGCGAGGCCATGCAACGCGGCTGAACATAGCTGACGGCGCCTCGCTTGTGAGACGCCGTCTGCCGTGCATCACACCGGGTTACCAAGCGTGCACCTCAATTCGTCGGATCGGGTCAAGCCCGTCTCGACGCGCCTCCCGCGGCTGGTCGCGCGTGGGTACCCGGCTGACGCACCCGGACAAGTGGTCCGTGTCCCCTTTCTACGTCGGATTCGCCCTGATGGGAACCCCTGGGACCAAGACCTTTACTGCGGCGTGGGGCATCGGTCCGATCTCTGCCGGCCGTACGGGCGGGGTCCGCGGGGTGACCTTCCCGTGACGATCACGCTGAGTGATCTCCTTTATGTGATCGTTAGCTTCCGAGGAAAAAACTTAGCGAAAATGCGAGATTGCTCCTCGACGAAACTCGAGTCGATCGGGCAGCATACGGTGGTATCTCCCGAAACTGGAGCGACTGTGCATGGGTTTGCATTGCAAGTCCCTTGCCATGCTCTGGTTAAGTGTTGAAAGCTTTCTTCTGAAACGGGACCGGCTCTACCCCCCCGGAGCCGGACCGATCAGGCGACCCCCGCTCTCCCCCCCGGCGGGGGTCGCCCCTTTTCCACAGTCGGCGGCCCCATCCACAGAACCCCGCTCGGCTCCTCGCGCGGCCCGCGCCTCCCCGCATGGTTGTCCTCCCAACCCGCCCCGGGAGGCATCCGATGCACCGTCCCCTGGTCATCACCGAGGACCAAAACCTCCTCGACGACCTCGTCCGCGTGGCCGCCGCGGCCGGAACGCAGCTCGACGTCGCCCACAACCCGGCCGTCGCCCGGCCGTACTGGGGGATCGCCCCGGTGGTCGTGGTCGGCGACGACCTGGCGGGGAAGGTGGCGGAAACCGCCCCGCCCGCGCGCGAACGCGTCTTCCTGGCCGCCCGCGAACCCGCCGACCCCGGAGCCTGGCGGCGCTGCGTGGAAGTGGGAGCCCAGGCCGTCATGGACCTCCCGGGTGACGAACGCCGCCTGGTGGAGGAGTTCGCCGAGGCCCTGGAGCCCGCCTCCCGCGCGGGCGTGGTGGCCTGCGTGGTCGGGGGCCGCGGCGGCGCCGGCGCCAGCGTCCTGGCCGCCTGCCTGGCCCTGAAGGCCTCGGCCGACCGCCTCGCCACCCTCCTCGTCGACGCCGACCGGCTCGGCGGCGGCATCGACGCGCTGCTGGGCCGCGAGGAGGCCCCGGGCGCCCGCTGGAGCGACCTGCTGGCCAGAGAGGGCCGCATCAACGCCGGCGCCCTCTCCGCCGCCCTGCCCGCCTTCGGTGACCTGGCCCTGCTGAGCTTCGGCAGAGGACGGGCCGCCCCGGTCCCGCCGGCCGCCGTGCGCGC
The DNA here is from genome assembly GCF_042740095.1 of Nonomuraea sp. NPDC059023. Lineage (NCBI taxonomy): Bacteria > Bacillati > Actinomycetota > Actinomycetes > Streptosporangiales > Streptosporangiaceae > Nonomuraea > Nonomuraea sp. NPDC059023. The sequence goes on from NZ_JBHYIO010000026.1 coordinate 47,238, forward strand.
GGTGCTCGAAGCGGGGCGGCGCGGCTTCGACCTCGTCGTGGTCGACCTGCCCCGCCACCTCGACCCCGCCGCCGCGGAAGCCCTGGCCAGGGCCGACACCACGTTCGCCGTCGCCCCGGCCGACGTGCGCGGCGTCCTGGCCACCGCCCAGGTCGTGCACGACGTGGCCGAGCACACCGCCGACATCAGGGCCGTGGTCCGGCCGGGCGCCCTCGACGAGCGGGCCGTGGCCCACAGCCTCGACCTCCCGCTCGCCGGCACCCTCCCCGACCATCCGAGGCTCTCGGCCACGCTCAACCGCGGCGAACTCCCGCGCCTGGGCCCCCGCACCGCCCTGGGCGGCCTGTGCGCCACGCTCGTCCACACGCTCGCCCAGGACCGCTGATGGAGTCACCGCCCGCCGACCTCGTCGAGGCCGTGCGCGCCAGGCTGGCGCGCACGGGTGTCGAGCCGAGCGCCGCCCAGGTCGCGCTCGCGTTGCGCGCCGAGAAGTCCGTGTACGGCGACGCCGAGATCCTGGCCGTCGCCCGCGCCCTGTGCGCCGACCTGATCGGCGCGGGGCCGCTGGAGCCCCTGCTGGCCGCGCCCGACGTCACCGACGTCCTGGTCAACGGGCCCCGCGAGGTCTGGGTCGACGACGGCAGGGGGCTGCGCCGCACCCAAGTGGCCTTCGCCGACGACGCCGCCGTGCGCAGGCTGGCCCAGCGCCTGGCCGCCGCCGCGGGCCGCCGGCTGGACGACGCCTGCCCTTACGTGGACGCCCGGCTGGCGGGCGGCGTACGCCTGCATGCCGTGCTGCCGCCCATCGCCTCCGGCGGCACGTGCGTCTCGCTGCGCCTGCCGCCGCGGCAGACGTACACGATGGACGCCCTGGTCCGCGCGGGCACGCTGGCCCCGGAGGCGGCCGCGATCCTGCGCCGCATGGTCGCCGCCCGGCTGGCCTTCCTGGTCACCGGCGGCACCGGCACCGGCAAGACCACGCTCCTGTCCGCGCTGCTGTCACTCGCCGATCCCGGCGAACGCCTGCTGCTGGTCGAAGACTCCGCCGAACTGCGTCCGGAACACCCGCACGTGGTGCGGCTGGAGTCGCGCCCGGCCAACCTGGAGGGCGCGGGCGGAATAGGCCTGCGCGATCTCGTACGGCAGGCGCTGCGCATGCGGCCGGATCGCGTGGTGGTGGGCGAGGTCAGGGGCGCCGAGGTCGTCGATCTGCTGGCGGCGCTCAACACGGGGCACGAGGGCGGCTGCGGCACGCTCCACGCGAACGCGGCGGCCGACGTGCCCGCGCGGCTGGAGGCGCTGGGGTGCGCGGCCGGACTGAGCAGGGAGGCCGTCCACAGCCAGCTCGCGGCCGCGCTCGACATGGTCGTGCACCTGGCCAGGAGCCGCGCCGACGGGCGGCGGCGGGTGGCGGAGATCTGCCTGCTGGACCGGACGCCGTCCGGACTGGTGGAGGCACGGACGGCCATGACGTTCCACGAGGCCGGGGTCGTGCGGCTCGGACCCGCTTACGGGCGTCTTGAGGAGGCGTTGTGAACGCCCTTGTCGTGGCCGCCATCGCGGTCGGCGGGTTCGTCTGGGTGTGGAGCGGGTTCCGGCACGCCGCCGAGGTCCGGCTGGCGCGGGTTCTGGGGCGGGGGTCCGGGAGCCGGCTTCGGTGGGCGTGGATCACGCGGCTGGTCCGGCGGCGGCGGCCGGTGGCCGACGAGTGGCATCGGGCCTCCATCGAGCTTTGCCACGCCCTGTCGGCCGAGCTGGTGGCGGGCCGTACGGCGGGGGAGGCGCTGGCGCGGGCCATCGCCTCGGTGGACGTCCCCGGCGACCTGCGCGAGGTGACGGCCGCGGCACGGGACGGCGGTGACGTCGCCGCCGCCCTGGTCGCCGCCGCGCCCGAACAGGGCGGTGAGGGGTTGCGGCGGCTGGCGGCCTGCTGGAGCGTCGGGGTCGGCGTGGGCGCCGGGATGGCGGCGCTGGTGGAGCGGGTGGCTCACGCGCTACGCGCCGCTCAGGCGCACCGGCAGGATGTGGCCGCCCAACTGGCCGGGCCGCGGACCACCGCCCGGTTGCTGGCCGGGCTGCCCGTGCTGGGAGTGGGGATGGCGGCCGCGATGGGGATGCGTCCGCTGGACTTCCTGTTCGGCGGGGTGCCGGGGCTGGCCTGCCTGGGGGCGGGGGTCCTGCTCGACCTCGGCGGCCTGTGGTGGACCGGCCGCATGGCCAGGGCCGCGCTCGACTCTTGAGGGAGCTGATCCATGTACGTTCTGGCCGCTGTGTGTGCTGCCCTGGCCGTCTGGGTCTGGGTGCCTCCGGACACGGCCGCTCGCCGGTTGTCGCGCCTGCGCCCGCCCGGCGACGGCGCGGCGCGTGACCCCGCTGAGGAGGTGCCTCGCTGGCTTGGATCCACGGCCACGTGGCCGCCCGATCGGCGCACGCTCGTCTGCGCCGCCTGCGCCGGGCTCGTGACCGGGCTGGCGGTCGGGGGTGTGGTGGGTGTCGTCGCCGGGGTCGTCGCGGGTTTGGGGGCCGGCTGGGCACTGCATCGGCAGGAACCTCCGGCTGCCCGCCTCGAACGCCGGCGGATCGCGGCCGACCTTCCCTTCGCCGTGGATCTGATGGCCGCCTGTCTGCTGGCGGGCCAGCCGGTCAGCGCCGCTACGGAGACCGCGGCCGGGGCCGTACCCGGGCCGTTGGCGGCTCGCCTGCTGTGGGTGAGCACGCAGCTGCGCCTGGGGGCGGACGCGGAGTCCACCTGGGGCCATCTGGCCCGCGATCCTGCCACCGCTCATCTGGCCCGTGCCATGACCCGGGCCGCCCTCAGCGGTGCGCCGGTGGCCGACGTACTCACCCGGCTGGCCGATGATGCCCGGGAGGCGGCTCGCGCCGCGTCGCTGGCCGCCGCGCGCAGGGTGGCGGTGAAGGCGGTGGCGCCGCTGGGGCTGTGCTTCCTGCCCGCCTTCGTCCTGCTGGGCGTCGTGCCGATCATCGCCGGCCTCGCGTCCACGATCGTCCTGCCCTGATCGTTGTCCACAGCTGTGCACATCCTGCGGGCGACAATCCCCAGAACCTCGTTCGGCCGATCGCCGCCCGCCCCCGCTCGGCGACTCTTGGACTCCCGCGCCGGTCAAGCCCCCGGCGCCCAACACCAGGAGGCCCGATGAGCACCACGACCATCCAGCGAGACATCGCAGCCAAGCCCCCCGCCCCACCCCACCCCGAACCTCCAGATCCAGATCACAGCGCCCCCGACACCCCGGAACCCGACGCCGACGCCGCCACCCGGGCGATCCCCGAGCAGGCACCTCCGGCAGACCTCAAGTCCCGTTACGCGGCCACCAGGTCCGACGCCGGTATGTCCACCGCCGAGTACGCGGTGGGCACTCTCGCCGCCGTGGCCTTCGCGCTTCTGCTCATCAAGGTCATCAACAGCCCCGAGATCCTGGACGCCCTCACCGCCCTGGTCGATCGAGCACTCAACTCGGCCGGATGACGATGCGTACCTGGTGGCGTCCAACGCAAGCGCGGGCCGCCACCCCCTCCGCGTCGAGAGGCTCGGTAACCGCCGAGACCGCCGCCATGCTCCCCGCCCTGATCGTGGTCCTGGCGGCAGCCCTGTGGGCCATCCAGGCGGTGGGCGCCCAGCTCGAATGCGTGGACGCCGCCAGGGCCGCGGGCCGAGCAGCGGCCCGGGGAGAACCCCTGGACAAGGTCCAAGAAGCCGCCCGATCAGCCACCCGCCCCGGGGCTCAGGTCCGCGTCACCCGCTCCCGGCAACTGACGAAGGTCGAGATCACCATGGACGTACGCCCCAGCTGGGCCACCCGCCTGCCCGCCGTCACGGTGACGGCCTCCGCGACAGCGGGCACCGAACAATGACCGGCGACCCCGGCGCCACCTATCCGGCAACCAGGAGCAGCCGGCCCCGTGACCAAGGCTCGGCCACGATCTGGGGCGTTGCCCTCATGGCGTTGCTCATGTCGGCGGCCCTGACTCTGGCCGCGGTCGGCTCCATCCGCGTCGCCAGGCACCGGGTGTACGCGGCGGCTGACCTGAGCGCCCTGGAGGCGGCCCGTCTCGCTCTGGCCGCCCCGGATCAGGCCTGCGCCCGGGCCGAGAAGGTGGCCGCGGCCAATGCCGTACGCCTGACCCGCTGCACCATCACCGAAGAGACCGCCGACGTGTGGACATCTCTGGAAATCACCCTCCCAGGCGTGGGCAAACGCATCGTCACCGGCCGGGCTCGCGCGGGCCCTTCCTGGATCACCTCAGAAGGCACAACCGACCCTTGACGCCCACCCCGCCCGGCCCCGTCACCTTCCTGCTCATGCCGGGCGGTGGGGTGGTTGTGGGTGGGGTTGTGGGGGTTGGTGGGAGGTAGGTCGCAATCGAATCACGACTTCTTGGACGCAGTGTCCAAGAGTGAGATATCTGGCGTAAGGTCGCGCTTACCCTCGGTTCATGCCTTCTGGGATTAGGCCTGGGAACGGCGGATCTCAGTCGCTATGGTCGCCGGGGAACTGGCACTTCCGGCCGCCCTGACAGGCGGCACGAGGCTCTCCTGAAGGGATGCGTCGTGACGGTGGTTGGCAGACTGATGACCGCCACGCTGGTCGTGGCCGGGTCCATCGCGCTTGGCGGCGGTACGGCGTCGGCCCAGGGGCAGACGTTCGTACAGGGTCAAGGGTTTGCCCAGAGGCAAGGGATGCTCGGTGCCGTGCGTGGGCAGGACGGGCAGATCACGTCGCCTTCCGATGGCCAGGTCGTCAGTGGTGGGTCGGTGCCGATTTCCGCGCGTACCCGGCTGGCGCAGTTGAGCATGGCGCTCTACGTCGAAGGGCCGTCCACGCCTCGGCAGAAAGTGGCCAGTGGGGGTGCGAACCAGACGTTGTCGGGGACGTTCGACGCCGGGGACGTGCCCAACGGGACCTTCACCGTGACGCTCCGGGGCGAGATCAGCGGCAGCACCTATGAGACGAGCACGTTCAAGCTCCGGCGGGCGGCGGCGGCGCCCAGCGGGGTGGATGCCACGTTGCGGGGGGCGGACAAGGTCGTCGTGACCTGGAACAAGGGCGGGGAGCCCGATCTCCAGTCGTACGAGGTGGCCACCACCCAGTCCGGGATCGTCGGGCGGATGTCGGCCGACGAGGCGTGCGGCGGGGGCACCTGCAAGGCGACGCTGTCCGTGCCGCCCAAGGCCGCTGGGCAGCGGGTGGGGTTCACGGTGAAGGCGTACCGGGGCGACGGTGACGGCGGCTCGATCGGATCGGGCAACTCGGGCGCGGCGTATGTGAACGTGCCCGCGCCGCCCGCCGCCAAGCCGACCACGAAGAAGGCGACCACCGCCCCCACCACCAAGCCGCAGACCAACAAGAACGGCGTCGACGAACTCCCCACGATCCCGAACAACAAGAAGAAGACCGAGCCCAAGACCACCAGTAGGGTCACCACACCCAAGAACGACACCAAGCTCCCGGCGATGCCGGAGACCGACAAGAACGGCAACCTGCCGCTGCCCACCGCCGACGAACAGGCCAAGGACGACGGGCTCGCCCCGGCCGCCGAAGAGAGCCAGGCGCCTGCCGACAGCAAGGTGACGGCGCAGTCGTCGGAGTCGCCGCTGGGCAGCGTGGGGCAGTACGGGCTCTATGTCGCCGGTGGCCTCGTTCTGCTGCTGGTCGCCGTTCACTTCGGCGCTTGGGCGCGGCGGCGGTCGCTGGCGAACGCGGGCGGTCCGAGTGGTGGGCCCGGCGTGGCGGTCGGTGGGGGCGGGTACGACGGGCCGCCGCCGCCCGGCGACAGCGTTCCGTCCGCCACGGCCGCGCCCCGCCGTCCGGCTGTGGTTCTGGCGGTGGCCAAGACCCGTCCGAAGCGTGATCAGCCGGACGTTCCCCCGCCTGGGAGCGCCCCATCGCGGGTGTCGCCGAAGGTCTCCGGCCAGACAAGGACGTCCGGCGCGACGTCGGACCCGGCCCCGGCGCCCGGTCCGGCGGGCGGGGCGGAGCCGCCCGCTGCCTTACCGCTGTACCTGAGCGCCGATGACATTCGCACCGCACAGAACCAGGCCGACGCCGCCCGGCACGAGCCGGTCCGTATCGCCCTGCCCAGTTCGGCGGTGACCGTGATGCCGGAGTCGTCGGTGCCCGCGCCTGCCGTACGGCTGGAGGATCGTTGGGATGACTACCTCCCGCCGACTCCCCGGGCGATGGAGGACAGCGGGTTCTGGGAGCGCCCCCAGCCGGGCGACTTCTGGACCCCCGACGAGCGCGTGGAAAGCTGACCACCGTCTCGTTGCTCCGCCGCTCTTGTTGCCGCTGCTCTTTAAGGCCTCTTTCTCTTACGGCCGGCCAACTTGCCCCACCCACCGCACGGGGCTGGTGACGTTCCAGGGAGACGGTCGTCGGCCGCGCCCGGCCAGCCGCCGCAACGACCGCACCGCAGGCCAGCCACCGTGGCCCCGAATACCCAGCTTGCCCTGCCTTTGATCGCCAACTGGTCCGTACCAGAGCACCCTCTGGGCCGACTCCCGAATGCACCCCGACTCGCCCAGCAACTCTCGACCCGGCTCACCTGAGCAGCCGCCAAGCCGCCAAGCCGGCAAGCCGCCAAGCCGCCAAGCCGCCGGACCGCCAAGCCGGCCGGACCGCCAAGCCGCCGGACCTAAAGCGTCAGGCCGTCAGGCCGCCAAGCCCGCTGGGCGGCCAAGCCGCTGGGTTGTCAGGCCGCTGGGTCGTCAGGCCGCTAACCCGCCGAGTTGCCAAGCCGCAGAGTCGCCGGGCGCTAAAACCGCCGGACCGGCCTGGCAGCCGGGTCGCCAGTGCCAGACCGTCGGGCCGCTGGGGTGCCAAGGTCCCTGATAGTTGGGCTCGGAGCGGTTGGTCGCTCGTGTCTCGGCGCGACTCTGACGGCTGGGCTTGGACCACCTGGGCAGGCTGGCTACCCGGTCAGGCGGTTGTCCTAGGTGGGCCGTCGTTGCGGGTGTCTGGGGTGGCCAGGTGTTGGGTGGGTTGTTGGCTTGCCGTACTGGATGTGGAGGTTTGTGGGTTAGGGGTCTAGGAGGGTGTCCAGGAGGCGGAGGGCGCCGGGTTTGCTTAGGGGTTCGTTGCCGTTTCCGCATTTGGGGGACTGGATGCAGGATGGGCAGCCGCGTTCGCACTCGCAGGAGCGGATGGCTTCTCTTGTGGCGGTTAGCCAGTCTGTCGCTCGGGAGTAGCCGCGTTCGGCGAAGCCGGCGCCGCCCTCGTGGCCGTCGTAGACGAAGACGGTCAGGAGGCCGGTGTCGAAGTGGAGTTCGGTGGATACGCCGCCGATGTCCCAGCGGTCGCAGGTGGCGAACAGCGGGAGTAGGCCGATTGAGGCGTGTTCGGCGGCGTGGGCGGCGCCGGCCAGGTCGAAGCCTTCCTCTGAGAGGGTGGCGATCGTGTCCGCCGGGAGGGTCCACCAGACGGCGCGGGTGCGGAGGGTGCGCGGGGGGAGTTCCAGGGGCTCGTCGCCCAGCAGCTCGCCGGAATGGAGGCGGCGCTTCAGGTAGGAGACGACCTGCCGGGTGACCTCTACCTCGCCGAACGTCAGGGTGCCCGGGCCGATGGGGGTGGTGCGGAGGGATTTGAGTACGCGGATCTCGGTGATGTCGCGGGCGAACGTCGAGTAGTCGGGCTCGGCGGCGCCCACCAGGGCTACTCCGGCTTCCAGGTCCAGTTCTTCTACCAGGAAGGTTTCGCCCTGGTGGAGGTAGACGGCGCCGGTGTGGACGGTGGTGTGGGCCGAGGGCTCGTCCACCGTGCCCAGCAAGCGGCCGGTTGTGGACTCCACGACCTGGACGGGGGCTCCGCCGGCGCCTCTGATGTCGGCCAGGTCGGTGGCGCGTTCGCGTCTGGTCCAGAACCAGCCGGCGGACCTTCTGCGGAGCAGGCCCTGCTCTACGAGGTCGTCCAGGACCGTCGCGGTGGTGTCGCCGAATGTCGCCAAATCCTCCTCCGCCAGCGGGATCTCGGCGGCGGCGGCGCAGAGGTGGGGGCCGAGGACGTACGGGTTGTCCGGGTCCAGGACTATGGCCTCCACCGGGCGGCCGAACAGGGCTTCCGGGTGGTGGACCAGGTAGGTGTCCAGGGGGTCGTCGCGGGCGATCAGTACGGCCAGCGCGTCCTGACCGTCACGGCCCGCCCGGCCTGCCTGCTGCCACAGGGACGCGCGGGTGCCCGGCCAACCGGCGATCAGCACGGCGTCCAGGCCGGAGACGTCCACGCCGAGTTCGAGGGCGTTGGTGGTGGCCAGGCCGATCAGGGTGCCGGCGCGCAGGGCCTTCTCCAGGAGGCGGCGATCCTCCGAGAGGTAACCGGCGCGGTAGGCGGCCACCTTGTCGGGCAGCCCGGCCAGATCTGCCCACACGTCGGCGTGGACGGCATGGGCTGAGGCTTGGGCGTCTTCGGCCGGGAGGCTGCGGGGGGAGCGGTCTGCGTGGGCCTCGGCGTGGGCGGGGTGGCGGGGGGACACGTGGAGCGGGTTGGCGCTCGCGGTGGTCTGCGGAGCAGAGTCGGCTGGGGGTGAGGGGAGGGGGATGTCGTGGAGGTTGGGGAGAGGGGTGCCGGGGAGGGGGCCCAGGTGGGCGCCGTGGGGGAGGGTGGCGGCTACGTCGGCCAGCTTTGCGCGGGCCGACAGGGCGACCGTTTCCGCTCCTCGGCGGCTGCGGACGAAGGCGAGGGTTCGGATGTCGGCCAGAACCAGGTCGGCGAGCAGGTCGGCGGTCTCCGCTGTGGCGGTGCGGCGGACGGGGGCGCCGCCCTCGCCTCGTAGATCCGTCAGAGGCGGTTCCCACAGCGCGAACGTGGTTGACCCCTTGGGCGAGGCGTCCAAGGTCACCTCGTCCATCTCAAGCCCCGTCAGCCGCCTCCCGAACACCGCCGGCTCGCTCGCCGTCGCGGAGGCGAGCATGAAGACGGGGGCGGAGCCGTAGCGGCCGCACACGCGGCGCAGCCGCCGCAGGATCTGGGCCACGTGGGAGCCGAAGACGCCGCGGTAGCCGTGGCACTCGTCGACGACGATCATGCGCAGGCGGCGGAAGAAGGCGGACCACTGGGCGTGGCGGGGCAGGATGCCGCGGTGGAGCATGTCGGGGTTTGTCAGTACGTAGTTGGCGTGCTGGCGGACCCACGTACGTTCCTCGAAAGGGGTGTCGCCGTCGAAGGTGGCCGGCCGTACCGCGGAGATGCGTAGTTCGCGCACCGAGCGGAGCTGGTCGGCGGCGAGCGCCTTCGTGGGCGTGAGGTAGAGGACGGTGCCGCCGCCGAGGCAGGCGGCGAGCGCGGGCGTGAGGTACGCGAGCGACTTCCCGGACGCCGTTCCTGTGGAAATGATCACGTTTCGGCCACGGTGCGCCAGGTCAGCCGCCTCGTACTGGTGAGGCCACAACCCCGTTACGCCCTGGTTCGCCAAGCGCGTAACCAGGAGTTCCGGTGCCCATTTGGGCCATCCCACTTGACCCGCCTGACGTGCTGGAACATGCTCCACATGGGTGACGCGCTCATGACGTGCGGGAACGCCGAGCAGGTGCTGGAGGAGTGGACCTGGCCGGTGTGGGGAGGAAGCGGAGGAAGTCACTGTTTCCAGTCTGGCATCCGTGGGCAAAGTCGCCGGGAATCGTGATTTCGTATAGACACAAGGCAGACGCGTGGTTGAATGCCGCGCGTCAGGGTCCGACAGTCGGGAGCCCCGCTCCAGACTGCCATGGCCCGCAAGGGTACTTTCGCAGGCGAGGCGCTGGAGGATCTGTGGATCTGAAGCTGGATCACCACAACGAGGACCGACTCACCATCGTGGAGGTCGAGGGTGAGATCGATGTCTACACCGCGCCCAGATTGCGTGAGCTTCTGATCGACCTGGTCAACAAGGGCAACTTCCACCTTCTCGTGAACATGGAGAAGGTCGACTTCCTGGACTCGACCGGCCTTGGCGTCCTGGTCGGCGGGCTCAAGCGAGTTCGCGCGCACGATGGCTCTCTGGAGCTGGTCTGCACGCAGGAGCGCATCCTGAAGATCTTCCGGATCACCGGTCTGACGAAGGTCTTCGGGATCTACGCTTCGGTCGACGAGGCCAAGGAAGCTCACGGCAAAGACAAGTAGCCATGGCTACCGTCGAGCTGACGTTCAGCGCCCTCCCCGCCCACGTGCGGACCGCCAGGCTGGTCGCCACGGCCATCGCCCGGCGTACCGGCGTGGAGGAGTCGCTGCTTGACGAGGTCAGGCTGGCCGTCGGTGAGGCTTGTTCCCGGGCGGTGGAGGCGCACCGCGCCCACTGCCCGGGTGAGCCGATCCGCATCGAGCTTCGCGATGATTCCGGCCGCTTCGAGGTCACGGTCAGCGACCAGGCCCCGAGCGACGAGATCCAGCAGGAGCAGCCGGTCGATCTGGGCATGCTCTCCGATTCGTTCATGTCGGGTTTCGGCATCGCGGTGATCGCGGGGCTGGCCGACGATGTCGAGGTGTTCCCCAGCCCCAAGGGGATGCGCATCAGGATGAGCTGGCCGGCCTCTCTCAACGGCCGAGCCTCCTGACTTCGGCGCTGCCCTCGAAAGGGGCAGGCCTGCGGAAGCGGCTGCCTGTCCGAAAAGGACACGCCTGTGACAGGGGATGCGCGCCCGCGCCTGTGGTCGCGCGTCCCTGGGGCACATCACCGCCATAGCGGGCATACGTCTTACAACGCGCCCTGTGGTGCCCGGGACGCGTGTCTTGAGCGTGCGGTGGCACCTCCGAGGGGACGGGAGCCGTCCGTGGCGGGGTCCTGAGGGGAACCGTGCGGGTTTCAAGCAACCCGCCCATGGACAGAGCCACGCAACGTGCCTCGGAGCACGCAAGCATGCCTCGGCGAGGCGAGGCGAGGCGAGGCGAGGCGAGGCGAGGGCGAGGGCGGAGCGGGGCAACCGCGAAGGTGCGAGCGGGCGCTGCAGGGGGCGGAGCGGGCGGGACTGCCGCGGAAAGTGTGACGGGGCACGCCGTAGAAAGGCCTCTTGCGGCATTACGGCGAAGCCGACCACCCGCCACCCGCCGACCATGGCGGGCGGCCTCCAGGGGGACGCTTCTGAACCCGCACGTGCCCGGCCGCCGCAACGGCGCCCGGTAGCCCGCCCACGCCTACCCCAATTCCGGACAACACTTTTCAAGAAGTTGTCATGACCGTAAACCCGTGGACATAACCCGAGCCAGTTCCCAAATCGGGTCCCAGTCTGGGGCTTACTGGACGTGGGCATAATTGCCCGCCTCAAGAGCCTTCATATCCGCGGAACCCCTGCGTAGACTCCCCCGCACCGGCCAAGGTGATCCGGCGACACTGCGGACTCAACCGGAAGCGGCACCCATTACCCGGATGGTGCCGCACCAACCGAGAACCTTGCAGCACCGCCCGGGCAGGACGTACCGGTCTTGCCGAGGAGAACGGATGTTTAGGCACTACCTGGCTGCCGAGCCAGCGTCGAATCTGACCCTGAGCGGAAGCAATCTGACCATCGTGGTCGTGGTGGCCGCCGTGGCACTCATCGCATTGGCCGTCGCCGGCGGCCTCGTACGCGAGGTGCTGGCGGCCGACCAAGGCACAGAGCGCATGCAGAACATCGCGCGTGCCGTACAGGAAGGAGCGGCCGCCTATCTGAAGCGGCAGTTCAAGACTCTCGCCATTTTCGTCGTCATCATCCCCATCGTGCTGTGGTTCCTGCCCGGCGCCACGGATGTGAAGATCGGCCGCTCGATCTTCTTCATCGTCGGTGCGGGCTTTTCCGCATTGACGGGATTCATGGGCATGTGGCTGGCCGTACGCGGAAATGTCCGTGTGGCGGCCGCGGCCCGAGCGAGCGGCGAGAAGCGCGCCATGCGCATCGCCTTCAGGACCGGCGGCGTGGCCGGCATGTTCACGGTGGGCCTGGGCCTGCTGGGCGCCGCCGTCGTCGTGTTCCTCTACCAGGGTGACGCGCCCGGAGTGCTCGAAGGCTTCGGCTTCGGCGCGGCGCTGCTGGCCATGTTCATGCGTGTCGGCGGCGGCATCTTCACCAAGGCCGCGGACGTCGGCGCCGACCTGGTCGGCAAGGTCGAACAGGGCATCCCGGAGGACGACCCGCGCAACCCCGCCACCATCGCCGACAACGTCGGTGACAACGTGGGCGACTGCGCGGGCATGGCGGCCGACCTGTTCGAGTCGTACGCGGTCATGCTGGTCGCCAGCCTGATCCTGGGCAAGGTGGCCTTCGGTGAGCAGGGACTGATCTTCCCGCTCATCGTGCCGATGATCGGTGTCGTCACCGCCATCATCGGCATCTTCGTCACCGGCCTGCGCGACAAGGACCGCAACGGCATGGCGGCCATCAACCGCAGCTTCTTCATCTCCGCCGCGATCTCCGCGGTGCTCGTGGCCGCGGCCGCCTTCTGGTACCTGCCGAGCAGCTTCAGCGGCCTGGCCGGTTCCTCGGTCCAGTCCGACGCCGACCCGCGGATCATCGCGATCGGCGCCGTGCTCGTCGGCCTCGTGCTGGCCAGCGCGATCCAGCTGCTCACCGGCTACTTCACCGAGACCAACCGGCGCCCCGTCCAGGAGATCGCCGAGAGCTCCCGGACCGGCGCGGCGACCGTCATCCTGTCCGGCATCAGCGTCGGCCTGGAGTCCGCGGTCTACTCCGCGCTGATCATCGGTGGTGCCGTCTACGGCGCGTTCCTGCTGGGCTTCGGCAACGTGACCGTGGCGCTGTTCGCGGTCGCGCTGGCCGGAACCGGTCTGCTGACCACCGTGGGCGTCATCGTCTCGATGGACACCTTCGGCCCGGTCTCCGACAACGCGCAGGGCATCGCCGAGATGTCGGGCGACGTCGAGGGTGAGGGCGCCCGCGTCCTGACCAGCCTCGACGCGGTCGGCAACACCACCAAGGCGATCACCAAGGGCATCGCGATCGCCACGGCGGTGCTCGCGGCGACCGCCCTGTTCGGCGCCTTCAAGACCGCCGTCCAGGGCGAACTACCGAACCCGGCCACCTTCGGCCTCGACATCGACCAGCCGAACGTGCTCGTCGGCCTGATCATCGGCGCCGCGGTCGTCTTCCTGTTCTCCGGCCTGGCCATCATGGCCGTCGGACGGGCGGCGATGCGGGTGGTCTACGAGGTCCGCGACCAGTTCCGCAACAACCCCGGCATCATGGACGGCACGGTGAAGCCGGAGTACGGCCGCGTCGTCGACATCTGCACCCGCGACTCGCTGCGCGAGCTGGCCACGCCAGGTCTGCTCGCCGTCATGACCCCGATCGCGGTCGGCTTCGCACTGGGCTACGCGCCGCTGGGCGCGTTCCTGGCCGGTGCGATCGCCTGCGGCACGCTGATGGCGGTCTTCCTGGCCAACTCGGGCGGCGCCTGGGACAACGCCAAGAAGCTCGTCGAGGACGGCCACCACGGCGGCAAGGGTTCCGAGGCGCACGAGGCGACGATCATCGGCGACACGGTCGGCGACCCGTTCAAGGACACCGCGGGCCCGGCCATCAACCCGCTCATCAAGGTCATGAACCTGGTGGCGCTGCTGGTGGCCCCCGCCGTCGTCCTCTACGCGGACAACCCGGCGGTGCGTATCGGCGTGACGACGTTCGCGGTCGTGGTGGTCATCGTGGCCATCGTGATCAGCAAGCGCCGCTCGGTGCCGATCGACTCCACCTCCGACAACGACCGCGACCCGGCGCCCGTGGCGTCGTAGCGGTTTCGTAAGAGGTACTACTCAGAAAGGCGCCCGCCGCTCTCGGCGGGCGCCTTTTCACGTCCCGCCCAAACCCCGCCTTTCCCTTACGGCAAGCCCCCGCCCCCACCTCCCGCCGCAGCGGGCGCGCGCCGATCGTCGGGCGCCGCGCACGTCGCACGTGGTCCCCGCCGCCACGACGCCCCGCTGACCAGCCACCGCGGCAAGCAACAACACGAGGCAACGGCATGACGGGAAACCCAGGACAGGCGGATGCCGGGGCGGGGTGGTTGGGTGGGAAACTGGGCGGGTGGAAGAGAAGCGGCCCAACGGTGGCAGGACGCTGGTCCTTATTCTGCTGGCCATGGTGGTGATCCTGGGCGTTCTCGTCGGGCTCGCCGTCTGGGCGTCGAGAGGGTGAGCGGCGAGAGGGTGAGCGGCGTGCGTACGCTCATCGTGCTGAGGCATGCCAAGGCCGCCCAGGTCCCGGGGCTGGCGGATCGGGATCGGCCGCTCACCGAGCGGGGCGAGCGGGACGCCGGGCGCGCCGGTGACGAGATCCGGGCTCTGGGGTACGAGCCTGACCTGGTGCTCTGTTCGCCGTCCCTGCGCACGCGGCGTACCGCGGAGCTGGCTTTTCCCGAGCAGAGCGTCAGCTTCGAGCGGGACATCTACGAGGCCTACGCCGACGAGCTGCTGGCGCTGATCCGGCTGCAGGATCCGGAGGCGGAGACGCTGGTGCTGTGCGGGCACAATCCGGGGGTTCACGAGCTGGCGCTCGGGCTCGCGGGCGGGGATTACGGGTTCCGGCCCGGGTCGTTCGCGGTGATCCAGACGGCTTCGGCCTGGGTAGATCTCTGGCCAGGGGAGGGACGCCTGGTCACGCGCTGGGATCCCAAGCAGGCCTAGGAGCTACACCGGGGGCGGATCCATGCGGGGGGCCGTTCGTTCGCTGAGACGTGGCTTCGAGCTGCCCGCCCGTCCGCCCTGGGGCTACGGGCTGCTGTGCGGGGTGGCGATCGCGCTGCCGCTGGTGATCGGGTCCGTGGCCGGGACGCCGCACGCGGGTGGGCTGGCGGCTCTGGGGGCCTATTTCACGGCTTTCGGGGATTCCTACGGGAAGCCGTATGGGCAGCGGGCCCGGACTCTCGCCATCAAGGTGGGGCTGATCGCGGCGGGGTTCTGGCTCGGGACGTTGATCGCGCCGCACCCGTGGTGGGCGGTCGGGGTGATCGGGCTGGTGGCGGCGGCCGGCGGGCAGTGGCGGACCGTCGGGATGCCGCCGGTGCTGGCCGTGGTCACGGGGTTCTACCTGATCCCCCGGGCGGGGTTCGACGGGGCCTTGATGGTCGGGCTCGGCGGGATCGAGTTCTGCGTACTCGCGCTGGCGCTGTGGCCCGTGCGGCGGCTCGATCCGCTGAAGGACGCCTTCGACGAGGCGGTCGAGGCGCTGGCGGGCATGCTGGACGGGCTCGGGCGCTCCGAGGAGGACTGGGCCGAGCTGCGGGAGCGCGGGTCCCAGGCGCTGGATGACGCCGCCACCTCCTCCGCCGCGTATCGCGGTGGGGAGGATCTCGATCGCTCGCCGGACGCCTACGTGCAGACGCTGGTGCGGATCTTTCACGAGACGGTGGCGCTGCGGGCGTTCCGGGCGGAGGCGGGTGCGGAACGGCAGGAGATCGACAAGGTCGTCGCGGCGCTGACGGCCGCGTTGCGGCAGGTGGCCGCGGGCAGCGTCGCGGGCGTGCCGGTCGCGATGGCGGCCACGGCCGACTTCGCCGAGCACATCTCGCGGCTGCGGGCGCGGCGGCTGTCCGACCCGGAGTCGCTGCGGACCGTCGCGCTCCTCGGTCAGGTACGGCGCTGCCTCGACCGGATCGCCGTGGCGGTGCGGACGATCGGGGTGTTCACCAGCGAGGGCATCCAGGCTCCCGCACGGTTGCCGCGGTTCACCTGGCAGCTCAAGTTCGGTGACGAACCCGAGCACGCCGGGCGGCTCGGCATCGCGGTGGCCGCGTCGATGGCGCTGATGGTGGGCATGCACGAGCACTACGGCAAGTGGTTCGTGTTCACGGTGATGATGGGCCTGCGGTCCACCTATGGCGACACCGTGGACCGGGTGGTGCTCCGGGTCGCCGGGACCGTGGTCGGCGCCGGTGCGGCGGCGCTGGTGCTGGCGGCGGTGCCGAGCGCGTACACGATCGTGGCGACGGTGCTGGTGTTCGGGACGCTCGGGTTCGCGCTGCGTGAGGTCAGCTACGGGTACTGGACGGTGTTCGCGACGCCGCTGGCGCTGCTGCTGACGGACTTCTCGACCCGCCTGGACTGGGAGGCCGCCGGGACCCGTCTCGTGCTGACCGCGGGCGGCGGCGTGCTCGCGCTGGTCGCCGCCCGGCTGCTGTGGCCGCGCGGCGAGGCGAGCGGGATCAAGGACCTGACCGTGGACCTCCTGACCGAGCACGCCGCGGTCATCCGCGCCCTGGCCGAGCGCGACCTCGACGCCATGCCCGAGCGCACCGAGGCCGCCGGTCAGGCCGCCGACCGGCTCGGCGCGTCGCTGGACCGGCTGGAGAAGGAACCCGGCGGCGAGGCGCCCGAGGAACTACGCGGCGCCATCACCCTGTCCAGGAAGCTGCGCGACGACGCGTTGCTGCTGGCCGCGGTGCTGCGGGGTTCGGAGGTGGGCTCGGACGCCACCACCGCCGTGCTCGACGCGGTGGCCGACCGGCTGGTGGCGGGCGCGCGGGCCGTACGGGACAACACGCGGCCTCCGGAGGAGGACGCCTACGGCGACGGGCTGGACGAGGTGGCCAGCCATGTCGACGAGCTGCTGGAGGAGGCCGCCGAGGGCGAGCCTTCCTCGGTACGGCGGGCGTTGCGCCACGCCGTCACCGCCCATCCGGCGCTGCGCACCCTGAACACCGACGCCCTCGACCTCGCCCGATCGGTCACCCGGCGCTGAGTCGCCGCGGTCAGTTCGGCGCCAGGACGTCGTCCTCGGCGTCGGCGGCCTCGACCTCGTCGCGGGAGATGCCGAGGAGGTAGAGGATCACGTCCAGGTATGGGGAGTTGACCGCGGTGTCGGCGGCCTGGCGGACGACGGGCTTGGCGTTGAAGGCGATGCCCAGCCCGGCGGTGGCGATCATGTCGAGGTCGTTGGCGCCGTCGCCGATCGCGACCGTCTGGCTGATCGCGATGCCGGCCTCGCGGGCGAAGCGCTCCAGCGCGCGCGCCTTGCCGGGACGGTCGACGATCTCGCCGACGACCCGGCCGGTGAGGTGGCCGTCGACGACTTCGAGGACGTTGGCCGCTGAGTAGTCGATGCCGAGGTCCGACACCAGCGAGTCGGTGATCTGGGTGAAGCCGCCGCTGACGATGGCGAAGCGGTAGTCGAGGCGCTTGAGCGTGCGCACCAGCGTCCGGGCGCCCGCGGTGAGGACGACCTCCTTGCGCACCTGCTCGAACACCGACGCCGGCAGCCCCTCCAGCAACGCCACCCGGCGGCGCAGCGACTCGGCGAAGTCCAGCTCCCCGCGCATCGCCTCTTCGGTGACCCGCGCCACCTCGTCCAGGCAGCCCGCGTGGGCGGCCAGCAGCTCGATGACCTCGCCCTGGATGAGCGTCGAGTCGACGTCCATGACGATGAGCCGCTTGGCCCGCCGGGACAGGCCCGTGCGCTGGACGGCCACGTCCACCTGCTGGGCGGCGGCCTCGGCGGCCAGCTCGACGCGCAGCGCGTCGGGGTCGGCGCCGGACACGGACAGTTCGATACAGGTGACCGGCCACTGGGCCAGGCGTTCGATGCGGTCGATGTTGGCGCCTGCGGCGGCGATCCTGCCGGCGATGCCGGCGATGGCGGCCGGGGGGAGCGAGGGGCCGAGCACGCTGACCGACAGGCGGCCGCGGCGGCGCTGCTCCTTGGTGAGGGAGCCGGTGGAGAGCTCGACCTCCAGACCGAGGTCCTCCGCGGTGCGCTCGACGGCGGTCCACATGGCGCCGAGCGTGCTGCCGGTGCCGGTGGAGGGGCCGCCGACGTAGGCGACGAGCACGCCGAGGGTGAGCCGGCCGCGGATGACGACCTGTTCGATGTCGGAGACGGTGACCGGGAAGCCGGCCAGGACGGAGAACAGGCGGCTGGTGACACCGGGCCGGTCGGGGCCGGTGAGCGTGATCAGGAGGGTGCGCTGGTCCACTTGAGCCACGGTACTGCGCGCCATCCGCTGCTCGCTCACCGGCCCGACATTCGGACGCCGCCCGGTTTTGGCGCGCGTCCTTCAACCCCGCCTTTCCGTTACGGCAAGCCCCCGCCCCCGCCTCCCGCCGCAGTGGGCGCGCGCCGATCGTCGGGCGCCGCGCACGTCGCACGTGGTCCCCGCCGCCACAACGCCCTGTTGACCAGCCGCCGCGGCCCAAGGGCGAACCCCGGTGGATCCCGGGGTTCGCGTGGGGCGACCTAGCGGACGATCTTGGTCTTGACCTTCTTGCCGTAGAACCAGGACTTGAAGCCGCCGATCCGGTCCATCTCCTCCTTGTCCATGTTCTCCATGCCGATCGGGATGTCGTACACCAGCGCCCCGAGCTGGGCGGTGGCCGTGCCGCGGGTGCCCTTCTTCAGGGTGACCTGGATGTCGAGCCAGTCCCGGTCGCCCTTCTCCAGCTCCCAGGGGCCCCAGCACCAGAACCCGGTCGGGTCCCACTCGCACTGGGTGCCCTTGGGGCCGTTGTAGCGCAGGCCGTTGACGATGCCCTTGGGCAGCTTGCCGCCGACCCAGTAGTAGTCGGCCTGGTGGGGGCCGGTGTTCAGCACGTCGATCCGGTACCGGATCTTGCCGCCGCGCTTCACCGTCTTGGGCGCCTTGACGCCCACTTTCATGATCGAGTAGGGCTGGTCAGCGGCCTTGGTGGCGACGGTGGTGGTGGCCGTGGCGGCGGTGCCGGCGACCGCCGGGACGGCCGGAAGGAGCATGGCCCCCGCGACGAGCGTGAAGGTGGCTACCTTCGTGATGGAGTTGCGCATGCAGCTGTCTCCGTGAGGAAAGTGGGACGAGGAAACCCCCCGTGAACGTCGGCTTTTCCTATCACGCAGGCAAAATCCATGTAAAGCAATTACTTCTGAATCAAGTGCACATCACCAAACTCATGCCACAAATACCCCTCTCGAAGCGCCTCCGCGTACGCCTCCGCCAGCGTCTCCCGGCCCGCGAACGCCGTCAGCATCAGCAGGTGGCTCGACCTCGGCTCGTGCAGCCCGGTGATCAGCCCGGTGACCGCACGGGGCGGCGTATCGGGCGTGACCAGGTGGCTGGTCCATCCGTTCGACGCCCTGACCAGCCCGTCGGCGCCGGTCGCCGTCTCCAGCGCCCGTACGACGGTCGTGCCGACGGCGACCACGCGCCCGCCGTCGCGCCGCGTGAGGTTGACCAGGCGAGCCGTGTGCTCGGGCACGTCGTAGCGCTCGGCGTAGGGCGGCTCGTCCTTCTCCGGTGAGGCGACGCCGGTGTGCAACGTGATCGGCGTGACCCCCACGCCCCGTGACACGAGCGCCGTCACCAGCTCCGCCGTGAACGGCCGTCCCGCGCTCGGCATCTCCGCGCTGCCCGGCACGGTGCCGAACACGGTCTGGTAGGCGGCCAGCGGCCAGTCCCGGTCCACGTAGGAGTAGCGGATCGGCACGCCCTTCCTGGCCAGGTACTTCTCCACGTCCTGGTCGAGCCGCGCCCGCCACAGCCGCGGGGTCTCGCGTTCGATCAGCCTGAGCGTCGCGTTGCCGGGCAGCGGCAGCCATTCGCCCGGCTCGCCGCCGCCGTAGGGCTCGGACGCCTTCGCGGTACGGCGCCGCAGTTCCACCAGCCACGTCCCGTCCTCGCGGGCGGTGGAGAAGTGCACCGAGAGCCGGTCGAGCCGCACCGCCGCCGGAAGCGTGGCCGAGTTGTTGACCACCACGAGGTCGCCGGGATCCAGTTGCGCGGGCAGGTCGCCGAACGGGTGATGGGTGTGCGCGCCGCCCCGGCTCACCAGCAGGCGTACCCCGTCGCGGGACAGGCCGCGGGCCTCGGGCGGCGCGTGGGCCTCCAGCGCGGCGGGAAGCCGGAAGTCGAGACCCGACGGCCCGCCGTCCAGGGTGGCGGTCATTGCAGGTTCACCCGCCCGCTGGCCGGGCGGCGCTTGATGAGGTCGTGCAGGGCGATCGCGACCCGCGCCGGGTCGGCGGCGCCCGCGGCCTCGTCGGCTCCCACGGCGTCGGCCAGCATCCGGGTGTTCATCTCGCCCGGGTCGGCCCACCAGACGGCGACGTCGGGCTCTTCGGCGGCCAGGACGTTCGAGAGCTGCTCCAGGGCCGCCTTGGTGGCTCCGTAGCCGCCCCAGCCCTCGTAGGCGCCGGTGGCGGCGTCGGAGGTGATGTTCACGATCGCGCCCCGGGCGGCCCTGATCGCTGGGATGGTCGCCTGGATGAGGGAGAGCGGGGCGATCACGTTGGTCTCCAGCAGGACGCGGAACGCCTCCAGCGGATAGCCCGCGATCTTCGGCAGCGGGGTGGCGCCGAGTCCGCTGGCGTTGTTGACCAGCAGGTCCAGCGAGGGGACCGCCTTGGCCAGCCGTTCGCGGTGCTCGGCTTCCGCCACGTCGCCGGGGATCGCGGTGGCGCCGATCTCGGCGGCGACCTTCTCCAGGTCGTCGGCGCCGCGCGCGGTGAGGACGAGGTTCCATCCCGCACCTGCCAGGGACCTCGCGAGGGCGAGGCCGAGACCGCGGGAAGCGCCGGTGATGAGTGCGGTGTTCGTCATGGTTAGACGCTAGAAAGGAGCGGCCCGCCGTACATCGGGCTGAAGTCCCGCCCGGGACTGGGCACATCGACCTAGGACCATAGAGTGGTCGGGTGACCCCCGATCGCGACGAGATACTGCAGGCCGTGAGTTCGGCCGTGCTGGCGGTCACCCGTCACCTGTCGGTGCGCGAGGTGCTGCAGGTCATCGTGCGCTCGGCGCAACGCCTGCTCGACGCCCGCTACGCCGCGCTCGGCGTGCCCGACGAGGACGGCTCGTTCGCCGAGTTCGTCGCCGAGGGACTGACCGACAAGCAGTGGGACGCGATCGGCCCGCTGCCCCGCCAGCATGGCATGCTCGGCGCGATGCTCCAGGAGGGCACCCCCGCTCGGCTGCCCGACCTGCGCGAGGACCCCAGGTTCGAGTACTGGCCGAAGGCGCACCCGGTCATGAAGGACTTCCTCGGCGTCCCGATCCGCGACGGCGACGAGGTGCTCGGCATCATCTTTCTCGCCAACAAGCGCACACCCGGCGGTTTCACCCAGGACGACCAGGACCTGCTCACGCTGTTCGCCGCGCACGCCGCGATCGCCCTCACCAACGCCAGGCTGTACGAGCAGGGCCGCGAGCTGGCCCTCGTCGAAGAACGCAACCGCATGGCCCGCGAACTCCACGACGCGGTCACCCAGAAGTTGTTCTCGCTGCGGCTGACCGCCCAGGCCGCGGCCACGATCCTGCGCACCGACCCCGACCGGGCCGCCGCCGAGCTCGACCGCGTCCAGAAGCTGGCCGGTGAGGCCATGGCCGAGCTCCGGGCGGTCATCGTGGAGATGCGCCCGGCCGAGCTCGACCGCCACGGCCTGAGCGAGACGTTGCGCAAGCACGTACGCATGCTCGACCGGCTGCAGTCCGCCGCCATCACCTTCGACAGCGACGAACTCCCGCCGCTTGACCCGGCGGTCGAGGTGGTGGTGCTGCGCGTGGCCCAGGAGTCGCTGCACAACGCGCTGCGCCACTCGGGCGCCACCCAGGTGTGGGTGCGGCTGGCGTACGAGGGTGGCAAGCTGGCCCTCTCGGTGGCCGACAACGGCACCGGCTTCGACCAGGCCGACTCCAGAGGGCTCGGGCTGGCATCCATGAAGGACCGGGCGGAGTCGGTCGGCGGCACGCTGACCGTCGGCTCGTCCCGGGACGAGGGGACCACGGTCCTGGTGGAGGTGGGGATTTGATCAAGGTGCTGATCGCCGACGACCATCCGGTGGTACGGCAGGGCCTGCGCACCTTCCTCGACCTCCAGGATGACATCACGGTCGTGGGCGAGGCCGGAGACGGGCAGGAGGCGGTCGAACTGGTCGGCGAGCTCAAGCCGGACGTGCTGCTGCTCGACCTCAAGATGCCGGTGCTCGGCGGGCTCGGCGCGCTGGAACGCCTGACCGGTTCCGCGACGCGGATCGTGGTGCTCACCTCGGTCAGCGACCGCTCCGACGTCGGCCCGGCGATGCGGGCGGGGGCGGCGGGCTTCCTGTACAAGGACGTGGACCCGTCGGCGCTGGTGCAGGCGGTCCGGGCAGTGCACGGCGGTCAGGTTTTGCTGGCCCCCGAGGCGGCCGAGGCCATGCTCGGCGCGGGCCCGGCCGCTCCCGAGGTGCACGTCCCGGGTCCGGTCCAGCTGACCGAACGCGAACGCGAGGTCCTCACGCTGATCGCCGCCGGACGTTCCAACCGGGAGATCGCGCGGGCGCTGACGGTGGCGGAGAAGACGGTCAAGACACACGTGTCGAACGTGCTCATGAAACTCGGCGTCCAGGACCGCACCCAGGCCGCCCTCTACGCCGTCCGCCACGGCCTAGCCTGATCCCAGCCCCAACCACCCGATCGCCCGTCGCGCCGGACCCGCGCCGACTTCCTCGTTGGTGCCAGGCCCGCCCTGACTCCCCGGCTGGCTGTCGCCGCCGCACTCGCGCATCTATCCGGCGTTTCGCCTGTTGCGCGCCTCCAAGCCCGCGGGTGGCAGAAGCCGGTCCAACTGAGCCCCGTGCCCGGTGACCGGGCGCCGTTGCGGCGCCCGGCCCCGTGCGGGTCTAGTGGCGTCTTCCTGGAGGCCGCCGGCCATGGTCGGCGGGTGGCGGCTCGGTCGGCTTGCCGTAAAGGAAGGTGACGCCCTTAAAGGTCTTTATGTGTCTTTCTTCTTGTTGGACTCTTCGTGCACCACGGGCGGGTTGTAGTCCTTGACCACCGGCGGAGGCGTCCAGCCGCGGGTGGGGCGCTTGGGCGGCCAGACGATCTTGGTCTTGGCGGTCTTGAGCCACTTCCAGCCCTTGATGCCGATGCGCTCGAGCTCTTCCTCGTCGATGTTCTCCGCGCCCAGCGGCACATCGAAGGCGATCACGCCGAGCTTGGCCACGGCGGTGCCCTTGGTGTTCTTCTTGAGCGTCACCTGGAAGTTGAGCCATTCGGAGTCGCCGACTTCGAGGGCGTAGCGGCCCCAGCACCAGAAGTACCGGCCTTCCCAGTTGCACTTGGTGCCCTTGGCGGCGCTCCACCGCAGCGTCGGCACGACGCCCTTGGGGACCATGCCGCCGACCCAGAAGTAGTCGGCGTAGTGGGGGCCGGTGTTCTTGGCCTTGATCTTGTAGAGGATCTTTCCGCCGCGCTTGGTGCGGGTGCTGTATTTGACGCTGACCTTGAAGTTCGAGTACGGCGCGCGGGCGGTTTGGGAAACAATGGTGGCTTCTGTGGTTGCCTGGGCGGGTATGGCGGTCAATCCGGTGACGGCCAGGCTCGCGCCTAAGAGCATGCTGAGAGACTTGCGCATATGCGGCTCCCCCTACGGTGCTGGAAATCCCAGATTCTTCAGCTGATTATTGCCGAGGGCAAATATCCCACAAAGAGTGATGATCTTTCGTGATCTGGAGGTGCTTGCGCGGGTTTGGGGTTGCTGGCCAGGCTTGTCTTGGGGGTTTCTGCGTAAGGGGGAGGGATACGTGCCGGATTTGCACCCCTTACAGCAGGGTGATCCTGTATCGCTGGGGAACTATCGGCTCTTAGGCCGGGTGGGCAAGGGCGCGCAAGGAATCGTTTTCCAGGGCCAGGGCCCCGACGGGCAGATGGTCGCCATCAAACTGCTCAACACCCGGCTCGACCGTCCGGGCATCGACGGCGAGCGGTTCATGCGCGAGGTGGCCGCCGCCCGCCGCGTCGCGCAGTTCTGCACCGCGCAGGTCATCGGGGCGAACATGGACGGCGAATGGCCGTACATCGTCTCCGAGCTGGTCGACGGCGTCTCGCTGCAGCGGGTCGTCCAGACCGAGGGGCCGCGTCAGGGCGGTGCGCTCTACCGGCTGGCCGTCGGCACCGTCACCGCGCTGGCCGCCATCCACCGGGCCGGCATCGTCCACCGCGACTTCAAGCCCAGCAACGTGCTCATCGGCAGCGACGGTCCCCGGGTGATCGACTTCGGCATCGCCAGGGCGCTGGACTCGGCGATCACGATCAGCAGCGGGGTCGTGGGCACGCCCGCGTACATGTCGCCCGAGCAGATCTCCGGCGAGCGCGTGGGACCGGCCGGCGACATGTTCAGCTGGGCCCTGACGATGACCTTCGCGGCCACCGGGCGGCCCGCGTTCGGCCAGGACAGCCTGCCCGCCGTCATCTACCGGGTGATGAACGAGGAAGCCGACCTCTCCGCCCTTCCCGACAACCTCCGCACGATCGTCCGATCCTGCCTCAGCAAGCGCGCCGACGAACGCCCGACGGCCGCCGACACCCTCTTCGCCCTCCTGGAGAACCAGGGCCCCATCCCGGAGCGCGACGCCGACGTGGCGATGACCACGGGCTCCCAGGTCGCCGCCGACCCGCCCTCCATCCCCCCGGCCCACCCGGCGCAGGGCCCGGCCCAGGGTCCTTCGGGGTTCCCGCCGCCCGTGGCGCCGACCGGATGGGCCAACCCCTCCGGCGTGTACGGCCGGCCGTACGCACAACCAGCCGCGCAACCGACCCCGGCCCCGCACCCCCCGACCCCACAGCACCCAAGCCCCCCGCAGCCTCCCGGCGACAACGACGCGTTCTTCAAGGGCGTCCCCCAGAACCCGGGCCCACCCCAGCGCAGACGCGCCGGCCTGGTCACCGCCGCCCTGGTCGTCGCCCTGGCCTTGAGCGCGACGCTGCTGGTCGTGGTGCCGAGGATGTTCACCTCCGGCGAGGGCGAGCCGGACAAACAGAGCGTCGCGGGCGTCACCACCTCGATCACCCCGACGCCCACCCCAACCCCAACCCCAACCCCAACCCCGACACCGACTCCCACGCCGCCACCGCCCCGGGTGGTCGTCCAGCCCCCGGCCCTGGGCAAACAGGACGGCAAGCCGCTCAAGGGCCACTCCAAAGCCGTCCAGACCGTCTCCGCGATCACCATCTCCGGCAAGCTGATGCTCGTCTCCGGCGGCCAGGACGGCCAGGTGCGGATCTGGAACGCCAAGGACCACAAGCACGTGGCCAGGTTGAGGGGCCACAGCCAGGAGGTGTACGCCGTCGCCTGCCTGACCATGGGCAAGACGCCGATGGCCGTCTCCGGCGGGTACGACGGCACGGTCCGCCTCTGGAACCTCAAGACCCGCAAGGGCAAGGTCCTCGGCTACCACGGCGACTCCGTCTACGCGGTCGCGGTCGGCAAGGCGGGCGGCAAGTGGGTCGCGGTGAGCGGCGACGCGAACGGCATGCTGAAGTTCTGGGACCTGGGCAAGAAGAAGCAGGTCGGCAAGACCGTCCGCGCCCACTCCCGATCGGTCAACTGGCTGGGCGTGGGCCGCGTCGGCGAACGCGTGGTCGCGGTCTCGGCCGGCGAGGACAGGACGCTGCGGCTGTGGGATCTGGCCAAGCGCAAGAAGTACGGCAAGCCGTACAAGGGGCACACCAAGGGCGTCTACTCGATCGCGATGGGCGCGCTGGACGGCCGCCCGGTCGTGGCCTCCGGCGGCAAGGACAACAAGATCCGCCTCTGGGACCCGAAGACCGGCAAGTCCATCGGCAAGCCGATGACCGGGCACAAGAAGATCGTCTACTCGCTGTCGTTCGGCGTGGTCGGCGAGCGGGTGGTGCTGGTCTCGGGTAGTACCGACGGCACGATGCGGCTGTGGGATCCCAAGACCCGCAAGCCGCTCGGCAAGCCGGTGAAGGCCCACAGGAAGGGCGTCCTGCTGGTCGCCGTGGTGACGATGTCGGGCAGGCCGGCCATCGTCACCGCCGGCAAGGACAAGCAGATCCGGTTCTGGAAGCTCACGGGTTCCTGATCGGCTCGAAGATCGCGTGGTGGGCGGCCACGGTGGCCCGCCGTACCGCGTGGTCGAGCTGACGCAGGGCCGCGGACCTGGTCGCCATCTGCGCGGAGGTCAGCCCGAGGCCCTCGTCGGCCAGCCGGAGCATCACCGCCAGCCGCGCGGCCAGTGCGGACACGCGGTGGGCGCGGCCCGGATAGCCGGGCGCGAGCTCGCCGCCCGCGCGCTCCAACTGGCCGGGATGGGCCTGGCCCGGCCCTTCGACCGAGGTGAGCGCCTCGGTGGCGGCCCGGATGGCCTCGGCCAGATCGCGTTCCGCCTCGGCCACCGAGGGCAGGTCGGCGCGGACCGGTCCGGCCGGGTGCACCGTGAACGCGGTGCCCTGGTAGGAGGAACCCCGCAGGTCGGGCTCCGGTACCAGGCCGATGTTCCGCTCGGCGAGTACGGCTATCGCCGCCTGCCCGGCGTCCACCGCGGCGGCGTTGAAGTCGGGCGGCCCCGACAGCCCCAGCGGGTCGCCGGGGGCCGGGAGGGCCAGCCGTACCTCATGGAGACCTTGCGAGCGCAGGTCGGCGAGGTGCACACGGAGGGCGACGGTGGCGATCAACGTGGGTCCTGCGACGGACTCCACCTGGTCGGCGGCCTCGTCGAGGCCCACGTGACCGGCCAGCCAGGCGTTGCCCCAGGCCACGAGTGCGGGGGAGACAGGTGATTCAGCGCGCACTGATCCACGATATGTGCTCGCCCTGCAATAGGTTTGTCCCGTGCGTTCCGGCAACCGGGACAATCGGGCGCGAGGAGGTATCGGGGATGGGCGGTCAGGTGCTGCGGCTTCAGGATGTCGCCGTCAGACGCGACGGCGCGGCTCTCCTGCGTGGCATCGACTGGACGGTCAACGAGGACGAGCGCTGGGTGGTCATCGGGCCGAACGGCGCGGGCAAGACCACGCTGCTGCAGGTGGCGGCGACGCTGCTGTTTCCGAGTGAAGGTCTGGTCGAGGTTCTGGGCGAGCGGCTGGGGCAGGCCGACGTCTTCGACCTGCGTCCGCGGATCGGGCTGGCCAGCGCGGCGCTGGCCGAGCGCATCCCGGCCGAGGAGAAGGTCATCGACCTGGTGCTGACCGCGTCGTACGCGATCCTCGGCCGCTGGACGGAGGAGTACGACTCCAACGACGTCACCCGCGCGGTCGAGCTGATCGACATGATGGGCGCCGCCCATCTGATCAGGCGCAGGTTCGGCACGTTGTCGGAAGGCGAGCGCAAGCGGGTGCAGATCGCCCGCGCGCTGATGCCGGACCCCGAGATGCTGCTGCTCGACGAGCCGGCCGCAGGGCTCGACCTGGGCGGGCGCGAGGACCTGGTGCGCCGGTTGTCGCTGCTGGCCGGGGACCGGCGCTCGCCGACCCTGGTGCTGGTCACGCACCACGTCGAGGAGGTGCCGAGCGGGTTCACGCACGGGTTGCTGCTGAAGCACGGCTCGGTGGTGGCGCAGGGGCCACTCGACGTGGTCATGACCGCCGACAACCTCTCCCGCACCTTCGGCGTGCCGCTGTCGCTGGACCGCAGCGCCGAGGGCCGCTGGTATGCGAGAGCGCACTAGATCGTATTTGTGCGGTTACCGACCGCCTCCGTACAAAACCAAATAGGATCTCCGTGGTCGGGACCCCCACGACTTTCCGGAGCGTGCCATGGCCACGGAGCTCATCGTCATCCTTGTCGTGGTCGTCCTGGTGGGGCTGGCTCTGTACCGGACGGTCCGGATCATCGGGCAGGCGACCGCGGCGATCGTCGAACGGCTCGGCCGCTATCACCGCACGCTCGGCCCGGGACTCAACCTCGTGATGCCGTTCATCGACCGGATCAGGGACGAGATCGACCTGCGCGAGCAGGTGGTCTCCTTCCCGCCCCAGCCGGTGATCACCTCCGACAACCTGGTCGTCTCCATCGACACCGTCATCTACTTCCAGGTGACCAACCCCAAGGCGGCCACCTACGAGATCGCCAACTTCATCGTCGCCGTCGAGCAGCTCACCGTCACCACGCTGAGGAACGTGGTCGGCGGCATGGACCTCGAAAGCACGCTGACCTCCCGCGAGGAGATCAACACCGAGCTGCGCGGCGTACTCGACGAGGCCACCGGAAAGTGGGGCATCCGGGTCAACCGGGTCGAGCTCAAGGCGATCGACCCTCCCTCCTCCATCCAGGACTCGATGGAGAAGCAGATGCGCGCCGACCGTGACAAGCGCGCCGCCGTCCTGACCGCCGAAGGCCAACGGCAGGCGGCGATCCTGACGGCCGAGGGCGAGAAGCAGGCGGCGGTGCTGCGGGCGCGCGGCGAGGCGGAGGCGGCCGTGCTGCGCGCGCAGGCCGACGCCGAGGCGCAGGCGATGCGGGCCAAGGGCCAGGCCGACGCGATCGGCATGGTGTTCAAGGCCATCCACGAGGGCAATCCGGACCAGCGGCTGCTGGCCTACCAGTACCTGCAGATGCTTCCCGAGATCGCCAAGGGCGACGCCAACAAGTTGTGGATCGTGCCGTCGGAGATGGGCAAGGTGATCGAGGGCCTCGGCGGCCTGTTCGGCCCGCCGAAGGACCCGGCGTAAAGAGATATCTCCCAGGTCTCTAAGCTCGGGAAACGAGTTCTGAGCGAGGAGGGGCAGTGACGCCGTGGGAGGTGGCCGCGGTGTGCGCGGCCGGGGTCGGGGCCGGAGCCATCAACGCGGTGGTGGGGTCGGGGTCGCTGATCACCTTCCCCGCGCTGGTGGCGGTAGGCGTGGACCCGGTCGTGGCCAACGTCTCCAACAGCATCGGCCTGGTGCCGGGCTCGTTCACCGGCGCCTACGGCTACCGCGCCGAGCTGTCCGGGCAGCGTGAGCGGCTGGTCAAGCTGGGCACGGCCTCGCTGATCGGCTCGCTCGCCGGCGGCCTGCTGCTGCTCTGGCTGGACCCGGACGTCTTCCAGGTCGTGGTGCCGATCCTGATCGGGCTGGCCTGCGTGCTCGTCGTCATCCAGCCCAAGCTGAACGGCTGGCTGTCGGCCCGGCGTGAGCACGCGCACCCCGACGGCGGCGTCGTCCTGTGGCTGGGCGTGCTGGGCGCGGGCGTCTACGGCGGCTATTTCGGCGCCGCCCAGGGCGTGCTGCTCATCGGCCTGCTCGGCAGCTTCCTCACCGACGGCCTGCAGCGGGTCAACGCCGCCAAGAACGTCCTGTCCCTGATCGTGAACGGCGCCGCCGCCGTGCTGTTCATCCTGGTGGCGGAGGTCGACTGGTGGGCCGTGGCCGGGATCGCCGTGGGCGCCACGATCGGCGGCTACGTCGGCGCCAAGGTCGGCAGGAAGATCCCCGCTCCGGTGCTGCGCGGCATCATCGTCTGCGTCGGAATCGCGGCGATTATCAAACTAGTGTACGGATAAAAATAGGTCTTTCTGGGTATAAATCCAGACATGAAGGGTGACTGGGTAGAGATCGTCATCGACGCCGGGGGAACCCCGCGAACCTACGAAGTCAAGGCCACCCGCGCCGGCCGCAGGGTCGAGGTGGCCACCCGCCGAGGTCTGGTCGAAGTCAGCGAGGTGACCAGGAGCGGCAGTGCCGTACGCACCGCCCGGTTCATGTCCAGCCGCATCCTCGCCCTGGTCGAGCACCCCGCCGATCAGCGGAAGGCGTCCGCGTGATCGCGCGCCCACTCCCGGAACGACCGCGGCTCCCGGCCGGTCAGCACCCGCACGGTGTTGGTGACCGGCTCCGGTGAGTCCGCGAACTCGCTCAAGGCCTTGAGCTCCGCGTCCACGTACGCCTCGTCCCCCCAGGCCCTCAGCAGTTCCGGCCGCGCCAGTTCGGGCGCCAGATCCTCCCACCGCACCTCCCTGCCCACCGCCTCGCCGAGGATGCGCACCTGCTCGACCTGTGTGAGCGCCTCGGGCCCGCTGAGCGCGTAACGTACGCCGCCGTGCCCGGCCGAGGCCAGCACGTGCGTGGCGACCGCCGCCACGTCCTTCTCGTGGATCAAGGACCTCCTGGCCATCCCGTGCGGCCGGCGTACCACCCCGTTCCGCACCTGATCGGCCATGGCCAGGGTGCCGGTCGCCAGCCCGCTGGTCTGTAGGAAGGTCCATGAGGGCCCGGAATGCTCGATCAGCCGCTCGATGTCGGCGTGGAAGCCGTGTGTGTGGGTCGAGAGAAAGACCACGCGCCGCGCGTGCCTGGCGATCAGCTCGATCACCGGGGCCGCCCGCTGAGCGTTCAGAGCGGGCCACTCGAGGAACACCGTCTCCACCCCGTCGAGGCTTACCGGATCGAGCAGGTCGATGTCCTTCCCGGACAGCCCCCGCACGGGCACGCCCGCCGCGCTCAGCGAGGCGAACACGTGCCGGCCGATGTCGCCGGAGGCCCCGGTCACCAGAATCTCGCACATGGATCGACGGTAGAACCTCAAGTAAGCTTTACGTCAACCTCCCGGGCGTACCTGGATGGTCCCGTCACGCCTGATCCGGGTCTCGAACGTGGGCGCGGGGGCGGTGGCCGGGCCGTGCTTGACCGTGCCGTCGCCGAGGCGGAAGGTACTGCCGTGCCAGGGGCAGACCACGCAGGCCTCGCCGTCCTCCACGACCAGGCGGCCCTGGTGCAGCGGCCCGGCCAGGTGCGGGCAGCGGTCGGCCAGCACGGTCACCGACTCGCCGGTGCGCAGCACGAACAGCTGGATGTAGCCGAGCCGGCGCGCGACCGGCCGCCCGCTCGGCAGGTCCTTGAGCAGGCAGAGGTCGTGCCAGCCGAGCGGTACCAGGTGGGAGACCTGCGGCGCGTGGTTGGCGCCCGCCGCCTGCCGGTAGGCCAGATGGCCGCCGAGATAGCCGCCCACGCCCGCCGCGCCCAGCCCGAGGAACGACAGGACCCGCCCGCCGCGATCGTGGCCGCGCAGCCGGGCCAGCAGCGAGGCGGAGAACAACCCGAGCGCGCCGACGTTGGCCAGCAGATGCACGAACCCGACCCGCTGCTGCTCCCGGTGCAGCGAGGACCAGTCGGTGAGCCCCGCCGCCGCGGTCGGCACCGCGCCCGCGATGCCGGCCGCCAGCAGCAGCCGGACCGCCCGCCGGTCGGCGCCGGCCACGTCCAGGACGCTCGCCGACAGCCAGCAGCCGAGCGTCGCCGTGGCCAGCGGAGGGTGCAGCGGCTTGCCCGTGGGCACGCCGTGCAGCAGATCGCGCAGCCGCCCGGGGCGGACCTTCTCGCGTACGGTCTTGGCCAGCACCCGGATCGGCTCGTCCAGGGCTCTGGTCTTCTCCAGCCGGTCGGCCAGGTCGACCGGCCCCACGAAACGCCGCAAGTGCCGACGTCTCGCGCGTACTGTCTCTTTCACGACAAGTGCCCTACCCCGGGCATGGGCCGGTCACTCGGACAGGTGCCCTCTGGCCACCGAGAGCTCCACCAACTCCAGCGCGTACACGCCCAGCGAGGCCGAGCCCTCCTCGATGATGCGCACCTTCTCCCGCACCTGCGACGCCTTCACCTTGAACAGCGGCCAGGTGCCGCCCTCGGTGTGGTGGTTGGCCAGGATCGGCGCGAACCGGTCGAGCGCCTTGGCGAAGCGCGACTCCACCGTCTGCCTGGCCTCGAACTCCTCCCACAGCGCCCGCATCTCCGCGCCCTGCTCACCCGGCAGCATGGAGAAGATCCTGTCGGCGGCGGCCCGCTCGGCGCCGGCCTGCGCCGCCACCGCCTCGGCGTCGTAGATGAAGGTGTCACCAGCGTCGATCTCGACCAGGTCATGGACGAGCAGCATCGCGACCACGCGCTGGATGTCGGTGCCCGCCGGGGCGTGCTCTCCCAAGATCATGGCCAGGAGTCCGACATACCAGGAGTGCTCTGCGTCGTTCTCCCTCCGCGAACCATCCATGAGATGGTTGCGGCGGATCACCCGCTTCAACTTGTCGATCTCGACGGCGAAGGCGATCTGGGCGTTCAGGCGGTCCTCTTCTGGCGCGATAGTCACGCGCGACACCCTAATGTGCGGTGATCACACCGGTTGGCAAAATCGTGACCGGAACCCCGTTGAACACTGCGTTTCCGGACGGCAAATCCACGGTGGACTCGTCGGTGAGCGTGTTCGCGCTCACTCCCGGGTGCTCGGCCGCCACGCTCTGTGCGCTGCCCGCGTGCCCCCAGCCGTGCGGCAGGCTCACGACGCCCGGCATGATCGAGTCGGTCGGCTCCAGCGGCACGGTCAGCTCACCGGTCGACGACCTCACCGTGGCGTAGCCGTCCAGGCCCAGCCGGTCCACGTCCGCCGGGTTGATCTGCAGCGTGCACCGGTTGCTCCCGCCGACCAGCGGCGCGACGTTGTGCATCCAGCTGTTGTTCGAGCGCAGGTGCCGGCGCCCGATCAGCAGGAAGCCCGGCGGCTCGTCGCCCAGGCCGTCGCGCAGCCGTTCCACGTCGTCGATGAGCTGCGGCGGCGCCAGCTCGACCCGCCCCGACGCGGTCGTCAGCAACTCGGGCAGCCGGGGCTCCAGCGGACCGAGGTCCAGGCCGTGCGGGTTGTCGAGCAGCTTGCGCAGCGACAGCTCGCCGCGCCCGGACCACTCGCCGTAGGGGCCGAGCCGCAGCATCATGTCCAGCCGCCGCTCGGCGCCGGACTCGCCGTCGAGCAGCGCCGCCAGCTCGCCGGCGTCCCTGCCCTCCACACCGGAGCCCGGCGTGGAGACCGCCTTCTCCAACGTCTGCCCGATGATGAACGCGTCCAGATCCCCGTCCAGCCCCGAGGCGATCACCGCCAGCCTGGCCAGGATCATGCCCTCGGAGGGCCGGTCGGCCAGCGGCAGCAGTGGCCGCGAGTAACGCGTGTAGTTGCGCACCGCGAACCCGAGCAGCGCGAAGTCGTAGTGCCCCGCCTGCAGCACCCTCGGCGGCGGCAGGATGACGTGCGCGTGCCTGGTCGTCTCGTTCAGATACGGATCGACGCTCACCATGAACGCCAGCTCGCCCAGCGCCCCGTCCAGCCGCCCGCCGTTCGGCGCGGACAGCACCGGGTTGCCGGCCACCGTCACCATGCAGCGGATCTGGCCCTGCCCCGGCGTCTCGATCTCGTCAGCGAGCGTCGCGACGGGCAGCTCGCCGTTCGCCTCCGGCAGGTCTCTGACGCGACTGCGCCACCTTCCCGTCTGGTACGGCTTGCGCCGCCGCCCGCCCTCCGTGGCCGGCATCGGGAACATGACGCCGCCCGGCCGGTCGAGGTTGCCGGTCAGCACGTTGACCACGTCCACCAGCCATTGGGCCAGCGTGCCGAACTCGGCCGTGCACGTGCCGATGCGCGCGTAGACCGCGGCCGTGGGGGCTCCGGCCAGCTCGCGGGCCAGCCGTACGATCACCTCGGCGGGAACGCCCGTGCGGTGGGCCACCACGTCGGGGGCGAAGTGCTTGGCCGCCTGCGTGAGCTCGGCCAGCCCGTTGATCTCCTGCCGCACGTCGGTCAGGCCCTCGGCCAGCAGCGTGTGGACGATGCCGAACAGCAGGTAGGCGTCGGTGCCAGGGCGGATGAACACGTGCTCGTCGGCCAGCGCCGCCGTCCTGGTGTGGCGCGGGTCGACGACGACCAGGCGGCCGCCGCGCCCGCGCAACGCCTTGAGGCGCCCCGGGAAGTCGGGGGCGGTGCAGAGGGAGCCGTTGGAGTCGAGGGGGTTGGCGCCGAGCATGAGCAGGTAGTCGGTGCGGTCGAGGTCGGGCACCGGGATGCTGAGCGGGTGGCCGAACATCAGCCCGCTTGCCACGTGCTTGGGCATCTGGTCGGCGGTGCTGGCGGAGAAGACGTTGCGGGTGCCGAGCGCCCGGATCATCGGCGCGGCGTAGAGGGCTCCGGCCATCGTGTGGGCGTTGGGGTTGCCCAGGTAGACGCCGAACGCCTCGCGCCCGTGCGTCTCGGTGACCCTGGAGAAACCCTCCTGAACCGCCGCGAACGCCTCGTCCCAGCCGACCTCCCGCCACAGCTCACCCTCACGGACCAGCGGCCGGGTCAGCCGGTCCGGGTCCTCGTCCAGCTTGCCCAGGCTCGCGCCCTTGGGGCAGATGAAACCCTTGCTGAACGGATCCTCCTTGTCACCGCGCACGCTCGTCACGTGCCCGCCGTCGTCGAGGGTCAGGGTCAGGCCGCAGACGGCTTCGCAGAGCGGGCAGGTACGGTGCACGGTCGTCATGAGAACTCCTGAGTTCGCTATCCAGACTCATCTTGACCTTTTGCCGTCCCGTCGTGAAGACCCCAACTCGTGACCGCGAAAGCCCCACAAAACCCTGGGTGGGCTTTGTGGGGCGGAAGCCCCGGAGCCCCCGCGGTCTCCGGGGCTTGCTTGGTGTTTCAGCCCACGAGGGGCAGGAGGAGCGTCTTGGGAAGATCAGGCGGCTCCTCGACGTCGGGCCTGAGGCTGACCCAGGCCCTGCGGCCGTAGAAACGGTCCAGTCCAGGGGAGGCGGCGCCCTCGACCCCGTCTCTGCGTACGGTCTCCACGATGAGCAGGCTGGCCCACTTGCGGTGCCGGAAGACCCGCGAGCTGCGTGCCCAGCAGGCCGCCGCGATCTCCTCGGCGTAGGCCTCGAACTCCTCGGCGGAGATGCCGGCCCTGGTCATGATGAGCGCCTTCTCACCGGTGACGGTCGGCGTGATCCACAGGACCAGGGGGATGCGGCCCGACCTGGTGTGCATGGTGGTCTCCAGGCAGGTCCGCTGCAGGCGGTGCCGGGTGATCAGGCACCAGAAGTGGCCGACGAACCAGCCGCGCCCGTAACGGGTGGCGGCCGGAACGGAGACCGCGCTGCTCAGCATGATGAAGGGGAGCCAGACGCCGTCCTGCGTGGCGGCGACCACCGCCAGGACGAACAGGGCGAGCGCGCCGATCAGCAGGAGCTCGGTGCGGATGCGCCACAGGGCGGTGAGGAGGCCGGTGCGACCGGCCGGAGGCAGGTCCTCGACTCCCGGGTAGATCTGGTTCCTGGGGTTCCTGGGGGACATCTAGGACACCTCCTCTGGAACTTTGGCCGTGACCTTGAGCTGGTCGAAGCGTGGGTCGCGGTAGCAACGTGCGCCGAATCCGGTCCGTGCCACGGTCCAGCCTCGCCGGTGGGCGAATTCGTCTGGCTCCATACAGATTTCCCGGTCGGCCCACGCGATGAGTTCCTGGATCCGGGACTTGATTCGGCTCAGGCCCTTGGTACCTTGTGAGTACATAGAAGACCCCTTTCGCGGCATTACTCGAGGTGGCTTCTTTCGCCGGGCCGAGTGCTGCAGCCGGGTCGTCGCAGGGTGGCAGCCCTTGAGCGGCGGGTTGGCGGTCAGCTTCGGTCCGGCATTTCTGTGCTCGAACGAGCTACGACGCGGCGCTACTTGCGTTCGGTGTCCTTCCGGCAAACGGCCTCCCTGGTGTTGTTGCACGTATCCGGGACGGCGACGTTGCCGGTGGAGCGGCCTTGGCCGCACGCGTTCAGCGGGAGATGCGGGGTGTGCGGCCGTATGTCCATGTTCGGCCTCCCTTTTCCCTCGTCATCTCCTCCTGGCCTGATCGTCCTCCCGGGCCGTGCTTGCTGCAATACTCTAAGCAAGAGAAGATTTACATTTCTTCGCATCTTGCTTCCCGGCTTGCGGTGCAACTTGCATCAGAACTGTCAGGGGCCTATCAGGTGCACTCCGGGGAGCGCCAGCGAAGGTTCTTGCCTCCACCGTCCTCCCGTGGAACTCTTTGAGCAAGCCCAAGTGGCACTACACGTGCAAGTTGCAGTGTAAGATTGGGTGAACGGCCCAGAAACCCGGGCTCCAAACGGTCCTTTACCGCTACACCTTCATTCCCGATGAGGAGAGTGGACGGTGCCATCAGAGCAGGGCAGCCCGACTGTCCGCAGGCTCAGGCTAGGCCAGGAGCTGCGCCTACTTCGTGAGCGCCGAAAGCTGACCGGGGCCAAGACCGCCGAGCGTCTCGGCTGGTCGCCCAGCAAGGTGTCGAGGATCGAGTCCTCCAAGACCATGCCAAGCACCGAGGACATCGAGGCGATGGCCCGGTTGTTCAAGGTCGACGATGAGAAACTCGACGAACTGCTGGGGCTCCTAAGGGATGCCGACCAGCGCGGCTGGTGGGAGGATTACGAGGACGCCCTGCCCTCGGAATACACGACATTCCTGGGGCTGGAAGCAGAGGCCACCGCTCATCGCGGCTGGGAACCCCAGCTGGTGCCGGGCCTGCTGCAGACCGAGGACTACGCCAGGGAGGTCATCCTGGCGACCCGGGGCATCGCGCGCATCACGCACAGCGGTGTCCGCAGCCGTGTCGAGGCCCGCCTCGACCGGCAGCAGCGTGTCCTGCACAGATCCGATCCGGCCGAGGTCTCCGTCGTGCTGGACGAATCCGTGCTCACGCGGCGTTTCGGTGAGCCCTCGGTGATGCGTGAGCAGCTCGGACACCTCCTGGAGATGTCCCTGCTTCCTCACGTGAACGTTCAGGTGCTGCCCTTGGACGGCGAGCATCCGGTCAACACCGGTGCCTTCGTCCATCTGAAGTTCGTGGACCTCGACGATGCTGTTTACTTGGAGCTGCTCTACGGGGCCCGCTTCGTGGAGGCGCTGGACCTTGTGGCTGACTACGAGCAGGCATTTGAGCATCTTCGAGCCACGGCCCTGTCCGAGGACGAATCTCGGGTACTGGTCCAACGCAAGATCATGCAGTGGCGGTAGGGCCACTCAGAAGCGCAATCAACACCAAAGGGGCTGTTGAAGCGCTATTCAGGATAAGGAACAACCAATGGACGTCACGCCCGCCTGGCGGAAGAGCCGTTTCTGCAACGGCAATTCCGCGTGTGTTGAATTCGCTCGCCTGGCCGACGGAAACGTCGCGCTGAGGGACAGCAAGGAGCAGGACGGACCGGTCCTGGTCTTCACTCCCGAGGAGTGGGACGCCTTCACCCTCGGTGTCCGTGCCGGCGAATTCGACATCGACACGCTCGCCGTAGGCGCATAGATCAGAGCGGCCCGTGCACGTTGCTGACCACAACTTACAGGACCGCTCCGATAAGGGCTCTGACCAGCCCATTCGTTGTCTCCGACCAGCCCTGCACGAAGACGAAGACAATCATGGCACAACCAAGGTCATCTCTGGCAATGGGTGCTGGTGATCTGTTGCCAAGCTTCCACCCGGATGGCCACGCGAACCCCTGACCGCCGCCACCATGCCCGCGCCCTGGTGGCAGGCGAGGAAACACGTACGCGGCCCGAGCCCCACATCGTGGCGCTCCAACCCCTCATCTTCTTGCCTCATCCCTCGCTCGCGAGCCTGCGCGCCGTCGCACGTCCTCGCGTACCCCCTCGTGACGAACGCGGGCTCACCCATGACATCTGCGCGCTCCTCCGTCCTGCACCGCCACCCACCCCCGAGACCACCCCAGGCTCCCCGCCACCCCACAACCCCACCGACCCCCCACAAGCCCTGACCCAGGCCACCCTGCCGGGGCCACCGTTTGCCTGTCTCATGGGGATCGCGTTGCCAGAGCCGCGCCCTGCCTTGCCAGGGATGGCCACCTCCGCGAGCCGACACCTCGCCACCGACGGCGTCACCGCCCGAGGCCCCCGCGCCACGTGAGAGCGCCACGCAGCCACACGGAGCCGCACGAAAGCGCCACACCGCCGCCACACGGAACCGCATGCCAGCGCGCCGCCTCGCTCACCACAGGGCCCGTGCCGCGATTGGCCGTGCCGCGGAGGACCGTGCCGCGAGAGCCGGGAGCCGTGTAGCGCCAGTGCGCCCACGCCGAACACCACGCCGCCGCCTGACGCGCTCCCGCTGCCGCGTCTCTGGCGCCGTCCGGCTACCGCGGCCTCCACCGCCTGACGCCGTCCGGCGGACGCGCGGGCTCCTGACGGCGGTCTCCTGGCGTCCGTTGGGCCGGGTCGATGTGCCCATGTGGCGCCGGTGCATCCACGTCGTGCCGCCGCCCCGAGGTTCTGATGTGCGGTCTGTGGTTTGGGGGCAGCCCGCCGTGCCCGGAGGCGAGCGGCTGGGCACGGCCGGAGCCGGTGCCGGGGGCTACCGGGGAGGGAGGGCGTCGCTCTGGTTAGGACACCAGGGCGTCCAGGTCGTCTTCTGGGAGGCCCAGGTCGACCCTGATGCGGTAGCGCGTGCGGAGGAGGGCGACGTGTTCTGGGTCGTCCTTGTCGCACGACAGCACCGCCTGCGTCGCCCACTCCAGGCCGCCCCTCAGGTCGCCATAGGCCACCAGGGTTTCGGCGATGTTGTGGGCGGTGGCCGGCTGGATCGCCGGCTCGGCGCGCAGGGCTTCGATGATCTCGCGGGCCTCGTCGGGACGCTCCAGTTCGAAGAGCGTGTCGGCGATCCCGGCGCGCGGATCGATACTGGCCTCGCCGCCGTCTTCCAGCGCGCGCTGAAAACAGTCCATCGCGCGCGCCGGCTGACCGGCCGCGCGCCACTCCTCAGCCGCAAGGACCAGGATGGACGCTCGGGAGACGTCGCCCTCGGAGTACTCATGGGCGAGATCGTCGAGCTGCCTGGCCAGCGAGCTGTGGTCGTCTGCCAGGAGGGCCCGCTCCAGCAGGCGATCAAGGTGCTCACGGGTCACATACGCCACACCGCCGAGACTACCGAGCGACCCGGTGTCTTTGCTGGGCAATACGCAGGGCGAGACACGCACAGATTGAGTAACGCCTGGTACAACTCTGGTCACAGTCCGCGTGTTGTCCCAGGCGGCAGGGCATATAGCCGTCGCGCGAACCGCGACGGAGGGGGCTGTGATGGGCTTGTCCAAGCAGGTGACCTTCTCGCTGGCGTGTGCGGTGGTGCTGTCCGCGCTCATCCCCGGAGCCGCCGGCTACCTGTCCGCCCGCGTCGAGTCGATCGAGGCGGCCGAGCGTAAGCTGCACGCCCAGGAGGCGCGGCTGAACGCCCGGCTCGCCCGCGAGACCAGACCGGTCTCCTACCCGGCGCCGTGCGAGGTCCAGCCTGCCAGGCCGATCCGCGAGCAGCCCGCCCCGGCGGCGTTCGTCCCGGCCCCGGAGTACAAGCCCGACTTCAAGCCGAGAAAGCGCGAACGCCAGCCCGTGGTACCGCCGCCCGCGTGGCTCCCCGAGTGACCCACCCCGGCCACTCAGGAGCAGCCCCGAGAGGGTGAACGTCGCCGAAGACGCGGGGTGACGGCTCACTGAAAAGGGTGGGCCGGCCCGAAGGGGAAGGCTCCTGGTCGGGGAGTGAGCGGCCACGAAGGGCGAGGGCTCCTGAGCGGCTCTGAGGGTGGGACCGCTCCGAAGGGATTCGGGCGGTGAGTTAACTGTCGCTCTGTGGTGACAGGTGGCGGAGCTGGCGGGAGAGGTACCCGCGGACCATCTGCTTGGCCGCGTCGATCAGCTCCGGTGACCCCTTGGGGTCGCGGCGGAAGGCCAGCTTGAGCACCGCGTCTCCGGCCTCCACCGCCACCAGTACCCCGATGTCCAGTTCGTCGCTGTCGGCCAGGCCGTACTCGTTGAGCAGGAGGCCGCGCAGCCGTCCGGCGATGACCGCGTTGTTGTCGATGTCGACGTCGAGCAGGTTGAGGTCGACGGCGTCACCGAAGTGCAGGCTTTTGAAGCCTGGAACGGTCCTGTGCATGTCGACGTACTCGTCGATGATCGCGTCGACCGCCTCCCACCAGCCGCGGTAGTCCTCCTCCATGAACCTGCGGCCCACCCTGGAGACGAACTGCTCCACGTTGCGCCTGGTCAGCTCCTGGGTGATGGCCCGCTTGTCGGGGAAGAACTGGTAGACCGAGCCGATCGCGACTCCGGCGCGTTCGGCGATGCGGGTGGTCGAGAGCGCTTCGTAGCCGATCTCGTCGAGCAGCGCCGCGCACGCGTCGAGCATCCGCTCCACCCGGCGTGTGCTTCGTCGCTGGGTGGGCTTACGGCGCAGCGGCTGGGGCTGCGAACAGTCGTCGTCGTCAATTTCGGGGGTGGACACGAAATCCATCTTCCCCCGAAGCGGGCGATCGTTACCGTCCAACGACGGGATTTCTCACGACACCGGATAACCGGGCGAAAGCCCGCATCGCCGAGGGCGAGATCCGCGACATCGCATATCCGATTTTCCCCTCCGCATTGACCGGGACAACAGCCTCATTTCGGTGTACGGCCCGCAGGATGTGCGCCGCCACCCGCTCCGGCGGATACCCACGCCGCTGGAGCCCCAGCTCGGCCAGCTCCCGCAGGTCGGACCCGACATAGGTGGCGTTGCGGGCGATGGCCGTGGACACGAATCCGGGGCAGACAGTGGTCACGCCGATGCCGTGGCCGGCCAGCTCGGCCCGCAGGCAGTCGCCGAGCATCTTCACCGCCGCCTTGGAAGTCGAGTACGCCGGCAGTTCCCGCGTCGCCACGAAGGCGGCCAGCGAGGCGATGTTGACGATGTGGCCGCCCTCGCCGCGTTCGACCATCTGGCGGGCGAAGAGCCGGCAGCCGTGAATGACGCCCCAGAGATTCACGTCGAGCGTGCGCCGCCAATCGTCGAGGGAATGGTCAAGGAACGGCCCGGCCACCGCGATTCCGGCATTGTTCACCACCACATCCGGCACGCCATACTGTTCCGCGATATTTCCGGCGAACTCCTCCATGGCCGTGGTTGAGGCGACATCGAGTTGGACGGCGTGAGCCGTACGCCGGAAATCTTTGCCGATGTCCTCCGCGACCCGCACGGCCGCCTCGCGGTCGAGGTCGGCGCAGACCACCTCGGCGCCGTGCGCGGCGAAGGCGCGCGCGGTCGCCCGCCCGATGCCGCTGCCGGCGCCGGTGATCACGACGAGGCGGTCCTGGTAGGCACGACGGCCCTCGCGCACGCGGTCGCGGCGCAGCGAGCGGGTCGAGGCGCCGCCGTCGACGTGCGCGGCGAACTCGGCGATCATCCTGGCCACGGCCTCGGGGTGGCTGCGCTGCGCCCAGTGCCCGGCCGCCAGCCTGCGGTGCCAGAACTCCGGCGCCCACTGGCGCATCGACGCCAGCAGTTTGGGCGAGACGAAGATGTCGCGGCTGGTCTCGATGAGCTGGACCGGCACCTCGACGCCGGGGTCGGCGGGGGCGCGCAGGCGGGTGAAGAAGTTCTGGCGGTAGAGGCCCAGGCCGTTGCGGCCGTCGCGCTTCAGGGTTTCGGCCGGGTGCCCCAGTCTCGGCTCGATGCCCTCGGCCAGCCGCATCGAACGGTCCAGCGCGCGGGGCAGCGGGCCGCGCCAGGCCAGTTCGGGCAGGACGGGGAGCTGGAAGGCGCCGATGTACCAGGACCTGGCGAGCTGACCGGCGACCTCGCGGCGGCCGCCGTAGCGCAGGAAGTGGGCGGCCTGGTCGAGGCCGGGGCCGCCGAAGGTGGTGAAGGAGGCGGCGCGCTCGCGGATGCCGGGGCGGCCGATCGCCTCCCAGCACTGCAGCGAGCCCCAGTCGTGCCCGACCAGATGGACCCGCGGCTTGCCGATCTCGTCGAGCACCGCGCCGAGGTCGGCGGCCAGGTGG
This sequence comes from Nonomuraea sp. NPDC059023, assembly GCF_042740095.1. Lineage (NCBI taxonomy): Bacteria > Bacillati > Actinomycetota > Actinomycetes > Streptosporangiales > Streptosporangiaceae > Nonomuraea > Nonomuraea sp. NPDC059023. Next base: position 88,464 of record NZ_JBHYIO010000026.1, read on the forward strand.
TCGAAGGAGTAGTGCCGCCGGTCGTACGGCGCGCCGGACTGCCCGGCGCCGCGCACGTCGTAGCGGACCACGTGGTAGCGATCGCTGAGCAGCCCGGCGACCTCGTCCCAGACGCGGTGGGTGTCCGGGTAGCCGTGGACGAGCAGGATCGTGGGGTTGTCCCGCTCGCCTTCCTCGAAGAGCGCGAGCCGTACATCGCCAGACGGTATTAGACGCACGGTCCAATGATTAACGGGCGGACAGTCCTGTGCAAGAGCGGAGCGCCTTCCAGCTCGTGACGGCCTGGGTGCGGGCGGTGCCGGTCAGGGGGATGGGGGTGCCGCCCTGGATGCCGGCGGGGGTCCACTGGTCCTTGATGACCTTGCGGCCGTTGATCGTCAGGGTGAGGACGCCGCTGGGGCTGTTGCCGTACCAGAGGAAGTTGCCGAGGCCGTAGTTGACGTAGGACCGGCCGAGGTAGCCGCTGCCGAGCAGGACGTGGGCGTGGCCGCCGACGATGACGTCCGCGCCGGCCTTGGCCAGCTTGGGGGCCAGGGAGCGCTGAGCCGGGTTCGGGCAGGTCATGCGCTCGGTGCCCCAGTGGAGGTAGACGATCACGGTGTCGGAGGTACGGCGGGCCTTCCTGACCTCCTGGATCAGCCGTTCCTCGTTCTTGGCCGAGGCCAGGCCGCCCTGGGTGTCGGTGGCGGTCCAGGCCTGGATGAACTCGGCGTCCAGCACCTGGGTGGCGCCGATGATCGAGACGCGGTTGCCGTTCACCGTGGTACGCCAGGGCTTGTAGGCGGCGTCCTCGTTCCTGCCGATGCCCACGACCGGGTACTTGGAGCGCTTGATCGCGGCCAGCGAGTCGGCCAGGCCGGTCTGCATGTAGTCCATGCCGTGGTTGTTGGCCATGCTGACCACGTCGATCCCGGCCGCCTTCAGCGCGGAGAACGCGGTGATCGGCGCCCGGAAGGTGAACTGCTTGCCCGGCGCCTTCGTCCCGCCGGTCGTGATCGCCGTCTCCAGGTTGACCATGGCCAGGTCGGCGCGGCTCAGCACCTTGGCGATCGGGCCGAACGCGGTGCGCGGGTTGCCGTCCAGCCGGGCGCGTAAGACGCCCTCGAAGTGCACGTCCCCACCGAAGGAGATCGTGTACGGCTCCCGCTCGACGGGGGTCTTGGTCGGCACCTCGGGGGAGGTCGGCATCGACTTACGCGCGGGGGACTTATCCGGCTCCGACTGGGCTGCGGAGCATGCGGCCAAGGTGACGGCTACGGCTAATGCCAGGAGGGCAGGGCTGCGTCTCATCTACGGCGTCTCATCTATGGCGTCTCATGTATGGCTACTTCTCCTCGATCCCACACTTCAGGGATTGAGCATGCCATGTCAGACGGATTCGCGGGCGTGTGCGGTCAACCACACCACTCCGGAGCGAGTGGCGTCATTCGCGGGGGTATAGATGATCATGCGAGTTTCGGTGGCCGCGTCACAGCTGAAGTTGGTGGTGGTGAAGTGGAGCTCGCCGACGGCGTCGTTGACGAAGACCTTGTCGCGGCGTCCGGGGTCGGCCACGTCCTGCCGCGCCCACAGCCGGGCGAACTCCGGGCTGGCCGCGATCAGCTTCTCGGCGAACTCCTTCCAGCAGGGGTCGTGCGCGTGCCTGGCGTAGGCGCCGCGGAAGACGGCGACCGCCCGCGCGAGATCCTCCTCCCGCTTGACCAGCCGGGTGAACATGTCATCGCGGGTGAAGGTCAGCCACAGGGTGTTCGGCTTGCCCTCGGCGATCTCGGGGAAGATCGCGGCGTACGCGGCGTTCCAGGCGAGGATGTCGTGCCGGCTGGTGGCGATGGAGGCGGGCATCGGGCTCAGCTGGTCGAGGATCTGCCGCATCTCCGACGTGACCCGGCCGGAGTCGGCGACGGGCACCGGATCCTGGTGCCCGGCCAGCCGGAACAGGTGCAGGCGCTCGGCGGGGTCGAGCTGGAGGGTGCGGGAGATGGCCTCCAGTACCTGGATGCTGGCGTTGATCGGCCGTCCCTGCTCCAGCCACGTGTACCAGGTCACGCCCACCCCGGCGAGCTGTGCGACCTCCTCTCGGCGCAGGCCGGGCGTGCGCCGGCGGGTGCCGGGCGGCAGTCCGGCCATGTCGGGGGTGATGCGCTCGCGGCGGCTGCGGAGGTAGGCGGCGAGGTCGGTACGCTTCATAGCCAGGTACCTCCGATACCAGGATAAATGGGCTCTCGTTACTGGTATCCAGTCTGTCGCAATCTGATAGTCATGACTACTGCCACCCTTGCCCCCCAACAGGAAAGGACGAAGACCAGCGGAATCCTCCTGGTGATCATCCTCGTCGGGCAGTTCCTGGCCATCCTGAACGTCAACATCGTCAACGTCGCCATCCCGACCGTCGAGCGTGACCTGCACTCCTCCGGCGCGGGCCTGCAGATGATCGTGGCGGGCTACACCATCGTCTACGCCGTCCTGCTGATCACCGGTGCGCGGGTCGGCGACCTTTTCGGCTACCGCAACACCTTCCTGGCCGGGCTGGCCTTCTTCACGCTGACCACGCTGGGCTCCGGGCTGGCGCCCACCACCGGGTGGCTCGTGGTGTTCCGGTTCGCGCAGGGCGCCGGCGCCGCGCTGATGATGCCCCAGGTACTCACGCTCATCCAGCGCAACTACCACGGCGCGGCCAGAGGCCGGGCGATGGGCCTGTGGTCGGCCGTCGTCAGCGGCGGCATCGTGGTCGGCCAGGCACTCGGCGGCATCCTGCTCGGGCTCGGGCTCGGCTGGCGCGTGCTGTTCCTGGTGATGGTCCCGATCGGGGCCGTCTTGCTGATCGCCGGGTTGCGGGTGCTGCCGTCCGACGGGGGCGGCGGACGCACCGGTCTTGACCCGATCGGGCTCGTCACGCTGTCGGCGGCCGTCCTGTTGTTCGTGGTGCCGCTGGTGCTCGGCCGCGATCTGGGCTGGCCGGTGTGGGGCTGGATCTCGATCGGGCTCAGCGTCGTGGTCTTCTATGTCTTCGTCCGCGTGGAGCGGTGGGTGTCGGGCCGCGGGGGGCGGCCCTTGGTCGACGCCTCCGTCCTGCGGGCGCCGGGCATGCGGCCGGGGCTCGGCGTGCTGTTGTTCGGGCCGGCCACGTGGGGCGCCTTCCTGTTCACCTCGGCGCTGCACCTGCAGGGCGAGCTTCGCCTGACGCCGTTGCAGTCGGGGCTGATGCTGGTGCCGTGCGCGGTGGCGTTCGCGGGGGTCGGGCTGCTGTGGCCGCGGCTGCCTGCCAGATTGCAGCGGACGCTGCTGCCGTTCGGGTACGTGGTGGCGGCGCCCGCGTACTTCGGGCTCGGGCTGGTCAGCGGGGGCGGCTGGCCGTACGCCGTGCTGAGCGCGCTCATCGGCGCCGGGCTGGGTGTGCAGATCGCGGTCACCAACCTGGCCACGCAGTCGGTGTCGGACGAGTACGCCGCCGACGCCAGCGGGGCGCTGCTCACGGTGATGCAGCTCGGCCAGGTGATCGGGGTGGCGGCCGTGGGGACGTTGTTCATGGCGCAGGGCGAGGGGGCCACCGCGGTGGCGCTGGCGGGGCTGGCCGTACTGGCTGGCTTGTCCTCTCTTTTCCTCGTCAGACCAAAACTTGGATGACTCGTTTACTTGAATCATTCTTGTTAAGGGCATAGGTTGCGAGGGAGAGGGGGACCCGTCAGGGTCCCCGTCCACGTCCGGATTCGGGAGGACCTCGCGATGACCACCAGGCCAATCAGCACCGACGACGCCGGTATCCCCGCGCCGAGCGACGAGCACTCGCTCTCCGTCGGACCGAACGGCCCCCTGCTGCTTCAGGATCACTACCTGATCCAGAAGATGGCGCACTTCAACCGCGAACGTGTCCCGGAAAGAGTGGTGCACGCCAAGGGCGGCGGGGCTCACGGCGTGCTGCGGATCACCGAGGACGTCAGCCAGTTCACCAAGGCCAAGCTGTTCCAGAAGGGCAAGGAGACGCCGCTCTTCCTGCGCTTCTCGACCGTGGCCGGTGAGCTCGGCTCCGCCGACACCGCCCGCGACCCCCGCGGCTTCGCGATCAAGTTCTACACCGAGGACGGCAACTACGACCTCGTCGGCAACAACACGCCGATCTTCTTCATCCGCGACCCGCAGAAGTTCTCGGACTTCATCCACAGCCAGAAGCGCCGCGCCGACAACCACCTGCGCGACAACAACATGCAGTGGGACTTCTGGACGCTCTCGCCGGAGTCGGCGCACCAGGTCACGTTCCTCATGAGCGACCGCGGCACCCCGGCGTCCTGGCGGAACATGCACGGCTTCGGCTCGCACACGTTCCTCTGGTACAACGCCGCGGGCGAGAAGTTCTGGGTCAAGTACCACTTCAAGACCGACCAGGGCATCAAGAACCTCACCGCCGCCGAGGCCGACGCGCTGGCCTCCGGCGACCCCGACCACCACATCCGCGACCTGCACACGGCGATCAAGGCGGGCGATCACCCGTCGTGGACGGTGAACGTGCAGGTCATGCCGTTCGAGGCGGCGGCCGACTACCGGTTCAACCCGTTCGACCTGACCAAGGTGTGGCCGCACGGCGACTACCCCGAGATCACGATCGGCACGATGACCCTGAACCGGAACCCGGACAACTACTTCGCCGAGGTCGAGCAGGCCGCGTTCGAGCCGTCCAACCTGGTGCCGGGCATCGACACCTCGCCGGACAAGATGCTCCAGGGCCGCCTGTTCTCCTACCCCGACACCCACCGGTACCGGATCGGGCCGAACTACCAGCAACTGCCGATCAACGCGCCGGCCGTACCGGTGAACAGCTACAACTTCGACGGGCCGATGACCTTCCGCAACCAGCGGGACCCCGTCTACGCGCCCAACAGCGTGAACGGCCCCGCCGCCGACCCGGCCCCGTACGCCGGATCGGACTACCACGTCGCCGGCGAGATCATCCGCTCGGCCTACACCCTGCACGCCGAGGACGACGACTACGGCCAGCCGCGCGCCCTGTGGGAGAACGTGCTGTCGGAGACCGACCGCGAGCACCTGGTCGGCAACATCGTCGGCCACGCCTCCGCGCCCGAGGTCACCGCGGAGATGAAGAAGCGCGTCGTGGAGTACTGGAGCAACGTCCACAAGGACCTCGGTCAGGGCGTCTCCCAGGGCCTCGGCCTGTCCTGACCCCGGCACGAGCGAAGGGCCGCGACCTGGCGGGTCGCGGCCCTTTCTCATGGCTCGCGGACGGCGGGCGCGCGCCGCCCGCGCGGTCAGCTCAGCCTGAGACCGTTGAGCAGGTCGGCGATCCCCCCGGTCACCGGCTCGCTCTCGGGCACCGGCACCGCCTCCAGCGCCTTGCCGGGCGTCTCGGGCAGCTTGCCGGTGATCTCGTCCGCCACGGTCTCAGCCGGCTGTGGCAGGGCGATCGGGGCTTCCACGCCGGCCACCAGGCCGGACGCGTCGGGCAGCGCGGGCACCTCGCCCTCGACCGGCACCGGCGGCAGCGCCGCCAGCGTGCCGGGGATCGCCGGGTTGTTGGGCAGACCAGGCAGATCGGGCGCGGTGGGCACGTCCGCCACGCTCCGCAGGCCCGCCACACCCGGCGAGCCGGTGGGCATCGACGGCGCGCCGGCGGCCGCGGCAACGCCGCCCAGGTCCGCCAGGCTCAGTACCGCCGACGCCTTCGACAGGCCCGGCAGGCCCGCCTTCCTGGCCAGCGTCTCGGCGGACATCGCCACGTCGCTGTCCTTGGGCGCGGTCATCTTGTCGCCGTAGTTGCCGCTCATCCGCAGGTCGAGCAGCTCCTCGCAGACCGAGGCCACCGTGGTGGGCGCCCGCAGGGCGGCGACCCTGTCGGCGCAGTAGTCCGCCCCCAGCGCGGGGCCCGCGACCAGCCAGCTCACTCCCGTGGTCAGAGTGGCCACCGCAAGGATGCTCCGGATGCTCCGAGATGACACTTCACGTCCCCCTGATCGTTTTTGGTGATCCGACGAACGCTGAAGCTAGTCACGCGGCCGGGACAGGGACGGGTGCTTGCCCGAAGGGTGGGCCAGACCTTACCCGGCGGCCCCGGCCGGAGATCGGCTTTGACCTCAGGCGGCGCGCTCCACGGTGAGCTCGTCGTCGCCCAGGTCCACCCGGACCGTGTCGCCGTCGGTGACCGTCCCGGCCAGTACTTCCCTGGCCAGCTTGTCGCCGATCGCCGACTGCACCAGCCGCCGCAGCGGCCGGGCCCCGTACATGGGGTCGTAGCCGGTGAGCGTGAGCCACTCGCGGGCCGCCGCGGTGACGTCGAGCGTGATGCGCCGGTCGGCCAGGCGATGGGCGAGCCGGTCGATCTGCAGGTCGACGATCCGGCCCAGCTCTTCGGAGCCGAGCGCGTCGAACAGGATCACGTCGTCCAGCCGGTTGAGGAACTCCGGCTTGAACGCGTTGCGCACCGCGCCCATCACGGCATCGCGCTTGGCGCCGTTCTCCAGCTTGGGATCGACGAGGAACTGCGAGCCGATGTTGGAGGTCAGGATGAGGATCGCGTTGCGGAAGTCGACCGTGCGCCCCTGCCCGTCGGTCAGCCGGCCGTCGTCGAGCACCTGCAGGAGGATGTCGAAGACCTCCGGGTGCGCCTTCTCGACCTCGTCGAGCAGCACCACGGTGTACGGCCGCCGCCGTACCGCCTCGGTGAGCTGCCCGCCCTCCTCGTAACCGACGTATCCAGGAGGCGCGCCGACCAGCCGGGCCACGCTGTGCTTCTCGGAATACTCGCTCATGTCGATCCGGGTCATGGCCCGTTCGTCGTCGAACAGGAACTCCGCCAGCGCCTTGGCCAGTTCGGTCTTGCCGACGCCCGTCGGGCCCAGAAACATGAACGATCCCGTGGGCCGGTCGGGGTCGGAGATGCCGGCGCGGCTGCGCCGTACGGCGTCGGAGACGGCCTGGACGGCCTGGGCCTGTCCGATGAGGCGGCGGCCGAGCTCCTCCTCCATGCGCAGCAGCTTGGCGGTCTCGGCCTCCAGCAGGCGTCCGGCGGGGATGCCGGTCCAGGAGGAGATGACCTCGGCGATGTCGTCGGCGCCGACCTCCTCCTTGACCATCGGCTGGGACTCGGCCTCCTGGGCGGCGGCGCCGGCGATCTCCAGCTCCTTCTCCAGCCGCGGGACCTCGTCGTAGAGCAGCTTGGAGGCCTCGGCGTAGTTGCCGTCGCGCTGGAAGCGCTCGGCGGTGCTGCGGGCCTCGTCGAGCTGCTTCTTCAGGTCGCCGAGCTTGTTGAGCCCGGCCTTCTCCCGCTCCCAGCGGCCGACCAGGGCGTTGAGCTCCTCCTGGCGGTCGGCCAGCTCCTTGCGCAGGCGCTCCAGGCGCTGCTGGCTGGCCTCGTCGGTCTCCTTGGAGAGCGCGAGCTCCTCCATCTTCATCCGGTCGACGTTGCGCTGGAGCTGGTCGATCTCGACGGGCCGCGAGTCGATCTCCATGCGGAGCCGGGAGGCGGCCTCGTCGACCAGGTCGATGGCCTTGTCGGGCAGGAAGCGGTTGGTGATGTAGCGGTCGGACAGCGCGGCGGCGGCGACCAGCGCGCTGTCGGCGATCACGACCTGGTGGTGCGCCTCGTAGCGGCCCTTCAGGCCGCGCAGGATCGCGATGGTGTCCTCGACGGTCGGCTCGCCGACGTAGACCTGCTGGAAGCGCCGCTCCAGCGCCGGGTCCTTCTCGATGCGCTCGCGGTACTCGTCGAGCGTGGTCGCGCCGATCATCCGCAGCTCGCCGCGGGCCAGCATCGGCTTGAGCATGTTGCCCGCGTCCATGGCGCCCTCGGCGGCCCCGGCGCCGACGACCGTGTGGAGCTCGTCGATGAAGGTCACGACCTGCCCGTCGCTCTCCTTGATCTCGGAGAGCACGGCCTTGAGCCGCTCCTCGAACTCGCCCCGGTACTTGGCCCCGGCGACCATCGCGCCCAGGTCGAGCGAGATCAGCCGCTTGTTGCGCAGCGACTCGGGCACGTCACCGGCCACGATGCGCTGGGCCAGCCCCTCGACCACGGCGGTTTTGCCCACGCCGGGCTCGCCGATCAGGACCGGGTTGTTCTTGGTACGCCGGGACAGCACCTGGACCACGCGCCGGATCTCCGAGTCGCGGCCGATGACCGGGTCGAGCTTGCCGGTGCGGGCCCGCTCGGTCAGGTCGACGCCGTACTTCTCCAGCGCCTTGTAGGTGTCTTCCGGAGTCTCGCTGGTGACGCGGGCGTTGCCGCGTACCTTCTCGAAGGCGTCGAGCAGCGCCTCGGGCGTGGCGCCCTGCGCCCTGAGCAGGTCGGCGGCCTGGCCGCCGTCGGCGGCGAGCGCGACGAGCAGGTGCTCGGTGGAGACGTACTCGTCTTCGAGCCGCTTGGCGCGCTGCGCGGCCGTGTTGATCACGGTGAGCAGCTGGCGCGAGCTCGACGGCGCCGACACCGTGGCCCCCTGCGCCTTCGGCAGCGCCGCGAGCAGTTCCTCCGACTTCGCGCGGATCGCCTTCCAGTCGGCTCCGACGGCCTCCAGCAGAGGTACGGCGGTGCCGCCCGTCTGGGCCAGCAGCGTGGTCAGCAGGTGGGCCGGGGCGATCTCCGGATTGCCTTCCGCGGCGGCTCGCCGCATGGCCCCCGACAGCGCCTCCTGGCTCTTCTGGGTGAGCTTGTAGTCCATGTGTTCTTACGCCCCCGGTGGCAGCTCGTAGCGGATCAACGCCCTCACCATCTGCATCTCGGCCCTGAGCCGGTGAACCTCCTCACGCAGCCGCAGGGCCTCGTTCTCCAGCTCGAGAATGCGCTTGATCCCCGCGAGGTTGATGCCCTCTTCCTGGGACAGGCGCTGGACCTCGCGGAGCATGATGATGTCGCGCGTGGAGTAGAGGCGGCCGCGTCCGGCCGTGCGGCCGGGGCTGACCAGTCCGAGCCGGTCGTACTGCCTCAGCGTCTGCGGGTGCAGTCCCGAGAGCTGCGCGGCCACCGAGATGACGTAGACGGGGGTGTCGTCGGACAGGTCGAAATAGTTGGCGTCCATCGGCTTACTCGCTTCTGGCTCGCTGGATGAGTTCGGCGCGCGGGTCGTCGCCCGCGGTGGCCGTGCTGAACTCCGTCAGCAGGTCACGCGACTTCTCATCGAGCGCCTCAGGCACGAGCACTTCGACGCTGGCGAGCAGGTCGCCCTTGGTGCCGTCCTTGCGGGTGACGCCGCGGCCCCGGACGCGGAAGGTGCGCCCGTTGGGAGTACCCGCGGGGATACGCAGCGTGACCGGCAGACCCTTGAGGATCGGCACCTTGATCTCGGCGCCCAGCGCCGCCTCGGTGAAGGTCACGGGCACCGTGATGGTCAGGTTGTCGCCGGTCCGGCCGAAGACGGCGTGCGCCTTCACGTGGGTGACGATGTAGAGGTCGCCCGCCGGCCCGCCGTTCTCGCCCGGCGCGCCCTTGGCCTTGAGCTTGACCCGCTGGCCGTCGGCCACCCCCGCGGGGATGCGCGCCTGGATCGTGCGGGTGCTCTTGGCCCGCCCGCTGCCGTCGCAGTCGGGGCACGGGTCGTCGACGATCAGACCACGGCCCTTGCAGTCGCGGCAGGGCTCGGAGAAGGCGAAGTTGCCCAGGTTGCGGCTGGCCGCGCCGGTGCCCTCACAGGTCGGGCAGACGCGCGGCGTGGTGCCGGCCTTGGCGCCGGTGCCGGTGCACGACTTGCACGCGGCCGAACTGGTCAGCCGGAGCGAGACCGTGCTGCCCTCCACCGCCTCGGTGAAGGTCAGCGTGACCTCGGACTCGATGTCCTGCCCGCGCCGCGGCCTGGTCGTGCTGCTGGTACGGCCGGTGCCGGCGCCACCCCGGTTGAACAGCCCGCCGAACAGGTCGCCGAGCCGCTCGCCCGCGCCGCCACCGCCGCCGCCGCTCTGCTGACCGGCGGTGCCGCCGAACAGGTCGCCGAAGTCGAACGGGAAACCGCCACCGCCGGGACGCTGGCCGCCGACGCCGGACCCGAACAGCGTCCGGGCCTCGTCGTACTCCTTGCGGCGCTTGGTGTCCGACAGGATGTCGTTGGCTTCGGAGATCTCCTTGAACTTGGCCTCTTTGACGGAGTCACCCTGGTTGGTGTCGGGGTGATACTGCCGGGCCAGCTTCCGGTAAGCCTTCTTGATCTCGTCTGCGGTGGCGGTCTTGGGCACACCAAGGACGGCGTAGTAGTCCTTCTCCAGGTAGTCCTTGGTGCTCATCGATGGCCCTTCGTCCTAGTTTTCGTCGTTGTCGTCGTCAGCCGGTGAGTCGTCCGGCTCCGCCACGGCCACTCGCGCCGGGCGCAGCACCCGCTCTCCGAGGCGGTACCCGGACTGCAGCACCTCGATGGCGGTGGGTTCGGACACTTCCGACGAGTAGCTGTGCATCAGCGCCTCGTGGATGGTCGGGTCGAAGGGGTCGCCCTTCTGCCCGAACGAGCTGAGCCCCAGCTTGGTGACGGCCGCTTCGAGCGACTCGGCCACCTTCGCGAAGCCGCCGGTGAGCTCGCCGTGGTCGCGGGCCCTGCCGATGTCGTCGAGGACCGGCAGGAACTCGGCGAGAATCCCGGCCATGGCCTGCTCGCGGACCGCGACGCGGTCGCGCTCGACCCGGCGGCGGTAGTTGGTGTACTCCGCCTGGAGCCGCTGGAGATCGGCGGTGCGCTCCGCCAGCAGGATGGTGTCGGAGCCGGGTGCGCCGCTGGTGTTCGACTCGGCGCCGCCGTTGGCGGAGCCCGCGCCGGGCGCGGGGGTCGTGCCCGCGCCGGCGGCGTCCTGGGAGTCGGACCCGGCGCTCTGGCGCGCCTGGCCCGTCTCGGGGTCGATCTTGCGGTTGTCGCGGATCACCGGCTCGTCTGCCCCCGGCATCACTTGTCCTTCTTCGGCTGGTCGTCGTCGACGATCTCGGCCTCGACCACGTCGTCGTCGTCGCTCTTGTCCTGCTCGGCGCCGGGAGTGGCGTCCTGCGGAGCGCCCTCGCCGCCCTGCTGCTGCTGGTTCTGAGCGTAGATCGCCGAGCCCATCTTCTGGCTGACGGTCGCCAGCTTCTCGGCGCTCGTGCGGATGACGTCGGTGTCGGTGCCCTCAAGAGCCTTCTTCAGCTCGGTGAGCGCGTCGTTGACCTCGGTCTTGATCTCGCCGGGGACCTTGTCGTCGTTCTCGCGCAGGAACTTCTCCGTCTGGTAGGCCAGACCGTCCGCGTTGTTGCGGACCTCGGCCTCCTCGCGGCGCTGCTTGTCCTCTTCGGCGTAGGACTCGGCCTCGCGCATCATGCGCTCGATGTCGTCCTTCGGCAGCGCGGAGCCGCCGGTGATCGTCATCGTCTGCTCCTTGCCGGTGCCGAGGTCCTTGGCGGAGACGTTGACGATGCCGTTGGCGTCGATGTCGAAGGTGACCTCGATCTGCGGGATGCCGCGCGGCGCCGGGGCGATGCCGGTCAGGTCGAAGGTGGCCAGCTTCTTGTTGTAGGAAGCGATCTCACGCTCGCCCTGGTACACCTGGATCTGCACCGACGGCTGGTTGTCCTCGGCCGTGGTGAAGACCTCGGAGCGCTTGGTCGGGATCGTGGTGTTGCGCTCGATGATCTTGGTGAAGATGCCGCCCTTGGTCTCGATGCCCAGCGACAGCGGGGTCACGTCGAGCAGCAGGACGTCCTTGACCTCACCCTTGAGCACGCCGGCCTGCAGGGCGGCGCCGATGGCGACGACCTCGTCCGGGTTCACGCCCTTGTTGGGCTCCTTGCCGCCGGTCAGCTCCTTGACGAGCTCGGAGACGGCGGGCATGCGGGTCGAACCACCGACGAGCACCACGTGGGCGATGTCGGCGACCTTGATGCCGGCGTCCTTGATGACCTGGTGGAACGGGCCCTTGGTCCGCTCGAGCAGGTCGGCGGTGAGCCGCTGGAACTCGCTGCGGGTGAGCTTCTCGTCGAGGTGCAGGGGCCCCTCGGAGGAAGCGGTGATGTAGGGCAGGTTGATGTTCGTCTCGGACTGGCTGGACAGCTCGATCTTCGCCTTCTCCGCGGCCTCGCGGAGACGCTGGAGAGCCATCTTGTCCTTGGCCAGGTCGACGCCGTGGGCGTTCTGGAAGCGCTTGACGAGCTCGTCGACGACGCGCTGGTCCCAGTCGTCGCCACCGAGGTGGTTGTCACCGGAGGTGGCCTTCACCTCGACGAAGCCGTGGCCGTCCTCCTGGCCGACGTCGAGCAGGGACACGTCGAACGTGCCGCCGCCGAGGTCGAAGACGAGGATGGTCTGGTCCTGGTCCTTGTCGAGCCCGTAGGCCAGAGCGGCCGCGGTCGGCTCGTTGATGATGCGCAGGACGTTGAGGCCCGCGACGGTGCCGGCCTCCTTGGTCGCCTGACGCTGGGCGTCGTTGAAGTACGCCGGGACGGTGACCACCGCGTCGGTGATCTTCTCGCCCAGGTACGCCTCGGCGTCCTGCTTGAGCTTCTGCAGCACGAACGCGCTGATCTGCTGGGGGGAGAACTTCTTGCCGTCGATCTCCTGGGACCAGTTGGTGCCCATCTCCCGCTTGACGGAGCGGATGGTCCGGTCCACGTTGGTGACGGCCTGTCGCTTGGCGACCTCGCCGACCAGGACTTCGCCGTTCTTCGCAAAGGCGACCACGGACGGCGTGGTCCGCGAGCCCTGCGCGTTGGCGATGACGGTGGGCTCACCGCCCTCGAGGATCGAGACGACAGAGTTGGTCGTCCCCAGGTCGATACCTACCGCACGTGCCATGAGTACGTCCTTGTAGTCAAAGTTGAGTCCGATGGGCTCAACTTACGAAGCCGAATGACCTTTGTCAAACGAGTTGAGCCTACCCGACTCAACCCCGATGAGCGTGAAAGCATTCCGCGGCATCGGGCAAGAACGGGTGTGATCGTGCACAACACGCGTAACGGGGCAGATCCGCTGGGGGTTCCACCTGATCTCTTCGACCGATATTTCGGTGAGATCCACCGCTACATCGCCCGCCGCCTGACCGACGACATCGCCGACGATCTGGCCGCGGACGTCTTCGTGGCCGCGCTGCGCGGCGGTTACGACCCGGCCGCGGGTCAGATCAGGCCCTGGCTGTACGGCATCGCCACCAACCTGGTCGCCCGGCATCGCCGTACCGAGAGCAGGAGGTGGAAGGCGCTGGCCCGCGCGGCCGAGCGCGACTGGGACGACCGGGAGGACGCCGTCCTCGACCGGATCGACGCCGCGCGCCTCACCGGGCCGCTCGCGGGGGCGCTGGCCGGGCTGAAGCCGCGCGACCGCGACGTGGTGCTGCTGGTCGCGCTGGGTGGTCTGAGTCACGCCGAGGTGGCCGCGGCTCTGGACATCCCCTACGGAACCGTCGCGTCCCGGCTCAACCGGGCGCGCAAGCAACTGCGCGAGGCGCTCAAGGAGGAGTTCGGTGGAGTCGATGGATGAGCTGGAGCTGCTCGCACGTGCCCTGCCCGACGCCCGGCCGCCGTCGGACGAGGTCGTGGCGAGAGGACGCGCGAAGGTGGCGGCCGCACGGACCCGGCCGAGGGCGGGCCGGCTCGCCTCGCGAGGGAGCCGGACGCGGGGGAAGTGGGCGCGGAGGAGCTGGGCGTGGGCCGCGCTGGCGACGGCGGCGGTCGTGTCGGTGGTCGTCGCGCTGGCCGCGAACCTCGCGCCGGCGCCCGCCCCGGTGCTGACCCCGGCGCCCTCCCAGAAGCCGCTGCCGACCCCGCACAAATCCCCGAAGCCGGGGCCGAACCAGGCCATGCTCGACCTCGCCGCGCGCATCGGGAAGCTGCACGAGCCGCCACGACGGTACTGGCGCACGTCCCGGATGACCGACAGCAAGGTGCGGGCCGAGAACTGGGTGCCGCGCTCGGCCGGTGATCGGGTCATGCTGTGGGAGACGGCCGGCGGAAAGTGCACGTCGGGCTTCAGCGCCTACTGGGGCGGCAGGTACGGCGACAGGTCCGTCGCGGACTTCACCATGGCCGACCTCGCGGCGCTGCCGGCCGAGCCCGAGGCTCTGGAGCGGAAGTTCCGGGAGTACAACCGGATCTGGAACGACCGGGGCTTCCGCAAGTCCTTCGCGGAGTTCGCCCCCGTGCTCGGCAACATGTTGGACATGCCGATCAGTCCCCAGGTGCGGGCGGGGGTGCTGCGCGTGCTGGCCGGGCAGCCCGGCACCCGCGTGCACGGCGTCGCACGCGATCCCCTCGGCCGCGAGGGCCTGGTCGTGGACCTGGGCGAGGAGGGCGGGACCATCAACGACGTGCCCGTCCGCCACCGTCTGTTCATCAACCTCCAGAACGGCGCCTCGCAGGCCAGGGTCGCCTACGCCGTCAAGGGCGGCCGGATCGTCTCGTACCACGCGACCGTCGTGAGCGGCTGGACGGATCTCCTTCCGCGGATGCCGAAGGGCTGCCCGCGCAAGGGCTGAGCCGTCAGCGCCCGAAGTCGCCGGCGTGGGCGCGGGCCCAGGACTCGAAGGTGCGGGCGGGGCGGCCGGTCAGGTCCTCGACCGCCGTGGTCAGGGACGCGGGCACGCCGTCGCACGACTCCCACCAGTCGAGCAGCGCGTCGGCATAGGCGCCGCGCACGTACTGGGCCACCTCGGCCTTCCACTCCTCGCGGGTGACGGGCTTGACGCCGATCTCCCGGCCGAGCGCGCGTCCGAGGATCTCGAGCTGCTCGGCGAAGGTGATCGACCGCGGCCCGGTCAGCGTGTACGCCCGGCCGCCCAGCCCCGGATCGGCCAGCACCGCGGCGGCACAGGCGGCGACGTCGTCCTCGTGGATGGCGTCGCTGTGCGCGCCGGGGTAGGGCAGGCTGACCGGTTCGCCGGACTTGATGGCCCACGACCATGCCGTCGCGTTGCCGGCGAACGCTCCCGGGCGCAGCAGCGTGGCCGGGATCGGGGAGCGCAGCAGCGCGTTCTCGGCGTCGAGGTGGGAGACGGCCAGGGGGTTGCCGGACGGGTCGTCGGTGAGCACCGAGGAGGAGGAGAGCAGCACGATGTGCCGCACCCCCGCCTTGGCGGCCTCGGCGGCGAAGGCGTCGGCGCAGGACGGCTCGGCGTAGAGGAAGACGGAGCTCACGCCGTCCAGCGCGGCGGGGAAGGTGCCCGGATCGGTGAGGTCGCAGCGCACGGTCCGGTCGTCGTCCGGTGCCCTGGAGGCGGCGCGGACCGGCAGGCCGCGTTCACGCAGCATCGGGATGAGGGCGCGGGCGACGGCGCCGCGGCTTCCGGTGACAAGGGTGGTCATGCTGGGGTTGTCCCTTCAGGACGATAGAATAAGTGCGTCACGCAAACATTGCGTCACGCACGTAATTTAGCCGAGTGGAGGCGCACGGTGTCAAACCGCGCGGAGTTGTTCGACGTCCTCGTCGCCGAGAGCCAGCGGCACTACGCGGCGTACGTGCTGTTCAACCAGGCGCTGGCCGACAGCCTCGGCATTCACCCCACGGACCTGCAGTGCATGGGACTGCTCGACCTGGAGCCCGGTCCGGTGACCACGGGCAGGATCGCGGCGCTCACGGGGCTGACGCATGGTTCGGCCACCCGCCTGGTCGACCGCCTGGAGAAGGCCGGCCTGGTCGTACGGCAGGCCGACGAGAAGGACCGCAGGCGCACGCTCGTCGCGCCGGCCCCCGCGGCGAGGGAACGGATCGGCGCGGCCTGGACCGAGCCCGGCACGGACTTCGGCCAGGCGCTCACCGGCTACTCCGAGAGCGAGCTGGAAGTGATCGTCGACTACCTGCGCCGCACCGCTGAGGTGGGGCGCAGGCAGGCCGAGCGGCTGACGGCCGGCAGGCGGGCCGTCAGGTGATGGGGGTGTTCATGTCGGTGGTGAGCTGGGCGGGGGTCAGGGCCCTGTTGTAGACGCGGACCTCGTCGATCTGGCCGTTGAAGTATTCGCCCCAGACGGCGTTGCCGCCGATGCGCAGCACGCCGTTGTCGGTCCTGATGTTTCCGGTCGCGGTGACGGAGCTCACCTCCGCTCCGTTGACGAACAGCTTCAGGTTGGCGCCGTCGTAGGTGGCGGCGACGTGGGTCCAGGTGTTGAGGGGCAGGGAGGCGGTGCCGTAGAGGCCGCGTTCCGAGGTGGTGTGGATGGTGCTGTGGGCGCGGTCGTTGAGATCCAGGGTGTACGCGAGGTCGTTCCCGAACTGCTTCATGACGATCGTGCGCCAGCCCGTGGTGGTGGCCGGCCGGATCCATGCTTCCAACGTCATGGCGCCGGTCAGGCGCAGGCTCGGGGAGTCGGCGACGGTGACCCAGCTACCGGTGCCGTTGAACGACAGGGCGTTGCCGTACTTGCCGGTCGTGGTCCAGGACGTGGCGGTGGAGGTGCCGTTGTTGCCGCTGCCGGAGGAGTCGGCGACGGTGACGCCGGTGCCCTCGTTCATGGCGTAGGCCGCCACCAGGCCCTGGCCGGTCGGCGGCGCGGTCACGGCCGCGCTCACCTCGCCGGACGAGGCGCTGGTGTTGGGGACGGCGTCGAAGGCGCGCACGCGGTAGTAGTACGTGCCCGCCGCCAGGCCCGAGTCGGTGAACGACGTGGACGGCGTGGAGCCGACCTGGTTAGCCCCTGACGGGGTGAAGTTCGGCGTCGCCGAGCGGTGGATCGTGTAGCCCTCGACGCCCACGTTGTCCGTCGAGGCGGTCCACGACAGGGAGGCGAAGCCGGCGCCGCCGGTGGCCGCCGGGGCGCCGGGGGCGCTCGGCGCTTCGGTGTCGGGCGGTTGCGGGGTGCCGATCGGGGTGTTCATGTCGGCGGTGAGCTGGGCGGGCGTCAGGGCCCTGTTGTAGATGCGGACCTCGTCGATGAGGCCGTTGAAGTATTCGCCCCAGACGGCGTTGCCGCCGATGCGCAGCACGCCGTTGTCGGTCCTGATGTTTCCGGTCGCGGCCACTGAGCTGGTTTCTGTGCCGTTGACGTAGAGCTTGAGGTTGGCGCCGTCGTAGGTGGCGGCGACGTGGGTCCAGGTGTTGAGGGGCAGGGAGGCGGTGCCGTACAGGCCGCGTTCCGAGGTGGTGTGGATGGTGCTGTGGGCGCGGTCGTTGAGGTCGAGGGAGTAGGCGAGGTCGCTGCCGAACTGCTTCATGGCGATGGTGCGCCAGCCGGTCGTGGTGGCCGGGCGGATCCATGCCTCCAACGTCATGCCGCTGGTCAGGCGCAGGCTCGGGGAGTCGGCGACGGTGACCCAACTGGAACTGCCGTTGAACGACAGGGCCTTGCCGTACTTGCCGGTCTGGGCCCAGGTGGTCGCGGTCGTGGTCCCGTTGTTGCCCGAAGGTGAGGCGTCGCCGACGGCCGTGCCGGTGCCTTCGTTCATCGAGTACGCCGCCACCAGACCCGGCTGGCCGGTCACGGTCTGGTAGGTCGCGGTGTAGGTGGCCGCGCTCGCCGGGGCGGTGATGTTGTGGGCCGCGGCGCCGCCGTCCGACCAGGAGACGAAGCCCTGGTCGCCCTGGGGTGAAGGCGCGGACAGGCCGACGCTCGAACCGACGATCACCGTCCGGGTGAACGGCGCGACCGTCTGTTCGGCGTTGAAGCCGAGCAGGAGGCCGGGTGGGTTCGTCTGGAAGGTCAGGTTCACCGTCTTGGGCTGCAGCAGCACGCTCTTGGTGTCGGTCAGGCCGTGCGCGTCGGTGACGGTGAGCTTGAGCTCCAGGTGCGACGGATACTCGTGGTCGGGCGCCTGGAAGGAGCCGGACGCGCCGGTGAACGTGGTGATCTCGTGCTCGTGGCAGCCGCCTGGGCAGTGGTGCATGATCAGCGCCCAGTGCATGCGCGAGCCGGGGATCGTGCCGTCCTGGGCGTCGGTGCCGGTGCCGGAGAACCCGATCGACTCGCCCACCGCCCAGGTCGTCGCGGCGGTCGGGGTGGTGATAGCCGCTGTGGGCGCCGTGTTGCTGACGTTGATCGTCACCGTGGCGTCGCCCTGGCCGCCCCTGCCGTCGCTGACGCGCAGCCGTACCGTGTGGGAGCCCGGCTGGGTGTAGGTGCGCGAGGGGGTGGCGGAGGTGGAGTCGTCGAGGTCGCCGTCGCCGTCGAGGTCCCAGGCGTAGGTGAGCGGGTCGCCGTCGGGGTCGGTGGAGCCGGTGCCGGAGAAGCTGACAGCGAGCGGGGCCTCTCCCGAGGTCGCGCTGGCCGTGATCGCGGCCGTCGGCGGGTTGTTGTTGTACAGGTAGCGCACGACCGTGCCGGCGTTGTAGTCCACCGCGAACAGGTCGCCGTTCGGCCCGGTCTCCAGTTCGACCGAGCCGACCCCGGAGTCGAACGTCGTGATCGTCGCGGGGTCGGGCAGCCCGTTGGCGCCCTTGGTCATCACCCAGACGCACGAGCGGCTGTAGTCGGAGAAGAACAGCGCGCCGTCATAGGCCGGCGGGTACGGCCCGCCCGGGTAGAACGCCACCCCGCTGGCCGAGGAGTTGCCGCTGGGGCAGGGGTCGTTGGGCGCCGGCCGGGTGCTGTGGTTCCAGCCGAAGTACGGCGCGGCGTGCGCGGACGGGCCGGCCGCGTAGTAGTTCTCGCACAGGGTCAGGTTGAGCGCGTCGTAGCCGCCCTGCCGGTTGGGGCCCTCGTAGCAGGGCCAGCCGAAGTTCGTCACGCCCGCGGTCGGGGAGGCGACGCGGTTGATCTCCTCCCACGTGGTCCAGCCGACCTCGCCCAGCCACATCTCCGCGGTGCCCGGCCGGTTGGTCAGGCGGAACGGGTTGCGCAGGCCGTTGGCGACGATCCTGGCGGTGTTCTGGTCGGCGCTGCCGGCGTTCGGGTTGCCCGCGGCGGCGGCGCCGGTGTCGGGGTCGACGCGGATCATCGTGCCGTCGAGGCCGCTCGGGTCGCCGCTGGTACGCACGTCCTGGGAGCGCAGCGCGCCGCCCTCTGCAGACGGGGGCGACAGGGCGGTGCCGACCGAGTTGGGCGGGTCGCCGCAGGGGTTGTCCGGGGTGATGTCGGAGCTGGGCAGGTTGTCCTGGCCGTAGTCGGCGAAGTTGAAGCTGGCGCCGTCGCCGCCGGTCGCGTACAGCATGCCGTCGGGGCCGAACTGCAGGTCGCCGGTCGAGTGGCTGGGGTGCTGCTGGCACCAGTCGGTGATCAGCGGCGTCTCCGCGCCGGCCGGCGAGATGACCGAGAGGCGGCCGGTGATCAGGCAGCCGTCGCCGGTGGGGCCGGGCGGGCTGGGGCAGGGGTCGTCGGTGGCGCCGGCCGTACCCCAGCGTGGAGCGTTCCCGCCGGGGACGGCGTCGCGGGCGTACAGGACGTACAGGCGGGGGTCTGCGGGGAAGTTCGGGTGGAGCGCCATCCCGAGCAGGCCGCGGTCCCAGAAGTTGTGCACCTGGGTGCGCAGGTCGGCGTAGACGGTGGGGGTGGTGTCGGTGAGGGAGTCGAAGACCTTGATGATCCCGCTCTTCTCGGCCACGAAGACGCGGCCGTCGGCGGCGAACTCGATGTTCGACGGGCGCGTCAGGCCGCTGAAGACGACCTGTTTCTGGAACTGCGCCGGCAGGGCCTGCGCGGGCGCCGCCACCAACGCGACCATGCCGACGGTGAGTAAGAGCACGGACATGAGCGCACGTAAGAGCCGTGTCAAGAGAACCCCCCCAGTGACCGTTTGTCTTGATCTATGCAAGAAATCGCATGGAAGTCACTGGGGATGTCCTCATCTGGACATGTCCCGAATTATCGGAGCTTGGCGCCGTCGACGATCTTCCGCTTGCCCAGCGGCGCCTTGAGCTTGACGGTCGTCGTCTTCTGGATGGCGATCATGATGCAGGCGACGTCCTTGGCCTTCCTCGGCGTGCCCTCGTAGAGCGTGATGGTGACCTTGCCCCTGGTCTCCTTCACCTTCACCCGGGCGAGCACCGTGCACGGAGCCACGCCCGACTCCCACGTGAGCCTGACCTTGCGGCCCTTGTCGAAGGACTTGGCCTTGGCGAAGGGGACCTTCCTCGTGTTGATCGTGTCGGCGACCGGCTTGACCGGCTCCGGGCCCTTGGGCGGGGTCTGCTCGACGGGCCCCGAGCTCACCGGGGCGGCCTTCGTGCCGGTGGGGGCTGCCGTCTGGGGCGGCGCAGCCGTACCGCAACTCGTTACCAGAACCAGGCATCCAGCCAGGAGGATTGTCCGCATAACCTTTCGACGGATCCCGCGTCGTGCGGGTTCATCCGCGGCGCTGAAGTTAGGGTGAGGGACGTGCTTCGTCAGGCCCTCATCGCCGTCTCCAAGAGCGAGCGCGCCCAGCGCGTCGTCTCCTCCTCGCCGCTGACCAGGGAATTGGTCCGGCGATACGTCGCCGACGACATCGGCGCCGTCGTCACCGAGCTGACCGACCGTCGGCTGCTGGTGACCGTCGACCACCTCGGGGAGGAGGTGCGCGACCGGGCGCAGGCCGACGGCGCCGTGCGCGCCTACCTCGCCGTGCTCGACCGGCTGCCGCCCGGCGCCGACGTCTCGGTCAAGCTCACCGCGCTCGGCCTGCGCCTGTCCGAGCAGCTCGCGCTCGACAACGCCGCGACCATCTGCGACGCCGTGACGGGTAGAGGCATCACGCTCACGCTCGACGCCGAGGAGCACGACACCGTCGCCGGGCTGGAGTCGGTCCACGCCACGCTGCGCAAGGAACATCCCGGGGTCGGCATCGTCGTCCAGGCGTACCTGCTCGACGCCGCCGAGCGCTGCGCCCGCCTCGACGGCGCGCGCGTACGTCTGTGCAAGGGCGCCTACACCGCACCGGGCGCCTACACCTCCGCGCGGGAGATCGACCGCTCGTTCGTGCGCTGCCTCAAGATCCTCATGGCCGGGAGCGGCTATCCGATGGTCGCCACGCACGACCCGCGCCTCATCGAGATCGCCTCCGCCCTCGCCGTGCTCAACGGCCGCGACGCGACCGCCTTCGAGTTCCAGATGCTGTACGGCGTGCGTCCCGCCGAGCAGGAGCGGCTGGCCGAAGTCGGCGCCCAGGTCCGCGTGTACGTGCCCTACGGCGCCGACTGGTACCCCTACCTGATGCGCCGCCTGGCCGAACGCCCGGCGAACCTCGCCTTCTTCGCCCGTTCCCTGCTGTCCAGAAGCTAGCCGCGGCCCGCCCGGTAGGCTGCGGGCCAGCGTCTACACCTGCGAGGAACCTGACATGATCGCGATTCTGGGCACGGGCAAGATGGGCGAGGCCCTGCTGTCGGGGCTGCTGCGTGCCGGGTTCAAGCCGGGCGACATCGTGGCCACCGCGCGCCGGTCGGAGCGTTCCCAGGCGTTGCGCGAGACCTACGGCGTGCGTACGGTCGCCAACCCCGAGGCCGCCAAGCTGGCCGGCACCATCATCCTGGCCGTCAAGCCGCAGGACATGGCGGCCCTCCTCGCCGAGATCGCCCCCTACGTCGCCGCCGACCGCCTGGTCATCTCGGCCGCCGCCGGCATCACGACCTCCTTCGTCGAGGAGCGGCTGGGCGTGGACGTGCCGGTGGTGCGGGTCATGTCCAACACGCCGATCCGCTTCGACGAGGCGATGAGCGTCATCTCGGCCGGCGCCCACGCCGGCGAGGAGCACCTGCGCCGCACCGAGGACCTCCTCAAGCCCGTCGGCAAGGTGCTGCGCATCCCCGAGTCGCAGCAGGACGCCGCCACCGCCCTCTCCGGCAGCGGGCCCGCGTACTTCTTCTACCTGGTCGAGGCCATGGTGGACGCCGGCATCCTGCTCGGCATGCCCAGGGCCGCCGCACTCGACATGGTCACCCAGTCGATCGTCGGCGCCGCCATCATGCTGCGCGACTCCGGCGAGCACCCGGTCATCCTGCGCGAGGCCGTCACCAGCCCCGGCGGCACCACGATCGCGGCGATCGCCGAGCTGGAGCGCCACAGCGTGCGCGCCGCCTTCCTGGCCGCCATCGAGGCCGCCCGCGACCGGGGCCGCGAACTCGCCTCCGGCTGAGCGCGACCCCCCACTAACAGGAAACTTTCCTGCGTGGGGCAGGATGGGCGCCCATGTGGACCCGGGACTTCCGTCTCTTCTTCGTGGCCAGGACGGTCTCCATGGCCGGATTCGCCATGATGCCCGTGGCCACCGCCCTGGGCATGCGGCAGGCGGGCCACGGAGCCACCGGCGTGGGCCTGGCGCTGGCCGCGACCTCGGCGCCGATGGTCGCGCTGATCCTGTTCGGCGGCGTCCTGATGGACCGTTTCACACCTCGCCGGATGATGATCGGCGCCGACGTCGCCAGGATCGCCACCCAGGCGACCACCGCGGTCCTGTTCATGACCGGCAGGCCCGCCCTGTGGCAGATCCTCGTCCTGTCCGCGGTCAACGGCGTCGCCACCGCCATGTACAGCCCCGGAGTCGCCGGAACCATCCCCAGGATCACCGCCGACATCCAGAAGGCCAACGCCGCGCTCCGCGTCTCCGAGTCGATCATGATGCTGGCCGGGCCCGGCCTGGCCGGCGCGCTGGTCGGGCTGGCCGGCGTCGGCACCGTGTTCGCGCTGGACGCCGCCGGGTTCGCCGCCAGCGCCGTCTGCCTGCTTCTCATGCGGGTCAGGGTGGCCCGCGCCGAAGCCGCCCGGCCGATGCTCCACCAGCTCAGGGAGGGCTGGCAGGAGTTCCGCTCGCGCACCTGGATGTGGAGCGTCATCCTGATGTGGATGATCTTCGGCATCACCCTGTTCGGCCCGCTCATCCCGCTCGGCTCAGAACTCATCACCGGCGCCTACGGCGAGGCCGCCTACGGCCTGGTCCTGTCCGCGGGCGGCGCGGGCACCATCGTCGGCGGCCTGGTCGCCATGCGGGTGCGCCCCGCCCGCCCGCTGGCCGCCGGCGCGACCGGCATGCTCCTGTTCGCCCTCGAACCGCTCACCATCGCCCTCGGCGCCCCGCTTCCCGTGATGATGACCGGGCACCTGCTCGGCGGCGCCGCCTGGGGCCTCTGGTCGGTCATGTGGGCCACCAGCATCCAGACCAACATCCCCGGAGAGGCGCTCAACCGGGTCAGCGCCTACGAGATCGGCGGCTCGGTCATGGCCATGCCCATAGGCAACGCCGTCGCCGGGCCGGTGGCGGGCTTCGTGGGGGCGGAGAGCGTGCTCGGGTTCTCGGCCGTGATCGCGGTGTCGGGATGTCTGGTGCTGCTGGCCGTACCGGCTGTCCGGGGGGTACGGCTGGCCACCCCCCGGCCGGTCGAGGCCGACGCCGTGTGAAGGGCGCGTGACCCTCTCTTTACGATGGGCCGGGTGACGATCCGTCGCGGAATTCCCCCGCTGCTCGTCCTTCTCGCTCTGACCGGCTGTTCGGCTGACGCGCCGCCCGCCGTACAGCTCGCGGAAGTAAAGCGCGCGCCCGTCACCGAGGTCGTCGAGGCCCCGGCCACGATCGGCGCGCGCGCCACCGCCACCCTGCGCTCGCCCGCGCAGGGCACCGTCGCCAAGCTGTACGTCAGCGACGGCGACCACGTGAAGAAGGGCCAGATCCTGGCCAAGATCCGCTCCCCGCAGGCCGAGGACCAGCTCAAGCAGGCCAAGAAGGCCGCCAAGCCGGCCCGTACGCCGTCGATCGGGATGCCGCGGATCCAGCTCGCCGCCTTCGACACCTCCGCACTCGACCGCAAGGTCGGCGCGCACTTCACCAAGGCCGCCCGCGAGGCCAGGAAGATCGACGACCCGCGGGCGCGCGAGCAGGTGCTGGCCGCGGTGAGCCTGGCGCGTACCCAGTACCGGGCCCAGTCGAAGGCGCTGGCCGGCATCACCGCGCAACTCGGACGGACCATCTCCCAAGTGCTCGCGCAGACCGCCGGCGGCCTCAGTGCCTCGATGTCCTCGCTGCAGGCGGCCTCGCTGACCCAGGCCAGGGTCGCGGTCAAGGCCGCCGAGGGGACCGTCAAGGCGCTCACGATCAAGGCCCCGTTCACGGGCGTCGTCACGCTCGGCCGCGCCTCGGGGGAGAGCGGCGCCGCCACCCCGGGCCTGAGCGGCCTGCTCAGCCAGCTGCCCGGCGGCGGCCAGCCACTCCCGAACCTGCCCTCCAACGGCGCCGGGACCGCCGTCGCCGCCGGGGTCCCCGTCTCGGCCGGCGACTCGATCATCACCGTCACGGACATCTCCAAGCTCACGATCTCCGCCGACATCGACGAGACCGACATCCTCCTCGTGAAGGAGGACGCCAAGGCCGAGGTCGAACTCGACGCCGTCCCCGGCGCCACCTACACCGCCGGGGTCGCCGGAATCGGTGTCACCCCCATGCAGTCCAGCACCGGCGGCGTCAGCTACCCCGTACGCCTCAGTCTGGGCGCCGGAACCTTCGACGACGGCACCAAGGCGCCCGCCCCCAAACCGGGCATGAGCGCCGTGGCCCGCCTGATCGTCCGCGAGTCGCCCGAGGCCGTCTCGGTGCCCGCCTCGGCGATCGTCAGCAGCGGGCGGGAGAGCGTCGTATGGGCCGCCGCCGGCGGCGTGGCGCAGCGGCGCGTGGTCAAGCTCGGGGCGCAGGGGGAAGCGGTGGTCGAGGTACTGAGCGGGCTGTCGGTGGGCGAGCGCGTGGTGGTGAAGGGCGCTGATTCCGTACGGCAGGGCCAGCAACTGCCATGACCTCCACAGAGCCGGCGCTGGAGGCCGTCGACCTCACGCGGCGCTACCAGCTCGAAGGCGTGTCCGTCGAGGCGCTGCGGGGCGTCACGCTCCGGATCGACCAGGGGGAGTTCGCCGCCATCATCGGCCCGTCGGGCTCCGGCAAGTCGACGCTCATGCACCTGCTCGGCTGCCTCGACCGTCCGTCGTCCGGGCAACTGCGCGTGAACGGCGTGGAGATGTCCGGCCTGTCCGACACCGAGCTGGCCGAGCTGCGCAACCGGACCATCGGCTTCGTCTTCCAGTCGTTCCACCTGCTGGCCAGGACGTCGGCGTTGGAGAACGTGGCGCTGCCGCTGGTGTACCGGGGTATGGGCAAGGCGGAGCGGCGCGACCGCGCGCGGGCCGCGCTGGAGGCCGTCGGCCTGGCCCACCGCCTCGACCACCGCCCGTCCCAGATGTCCGGCGGCGAACAGCAGCGGGTCGCGATCGCCAGAGCCCTGGTCGGCGAGCCCAAGGTCCTGCTGGCCGACGAGCCCACCGGCAACCTCGACACCCGCAACGGGGCCGAGGTCATGGCCATGCTCGACCGCCTGAACGCCGACAGCGGAGTCGCCATCGTCCTCGTCACCCACGAACCCGACATCGCCGCCCACGCCCGCCGCCAGATCCACGTCCGCGACGGCCTCATAGAACTGGACACCGCCACAGACCACCTCCCCGAGTTACTCCCCAGAAGCCCCCACCCCACGGCCACCCACCCCAAGCCCGCCCACCCCACGGATGCTCACCCCACAGTTGATCGCCCCACGGTTGATCGCCCCAAGGTCACACACCCCGAGCCCGCCCATCCCGGGGGTGACCACCCCACAGTTGCTCACCCCGACCCCGCTCACCCCGACCCCGCTCACCCCGAGGCCGCTCACCCAGAGGGTGGCGGTGATCCTGAGGGCGGTCACTCCGAGGTTGACCACTCTGGGGGCGGCGCATCTTCCAGGACCCGGGCCTATGGGTTCGGTTCCGGGGACCGTTCGTGGGAGGAGGGCCGGTGAGGGGGCGTGAGGCGTTCGGGATGGCGCTGGAGGCGCTGCGGGTCAACCGGATGCGCAGCCTGCTGACCATGCTCGGCGTGATCATCGGCGTGCTGTCGGTCGTGATCCTCGTCTCGGTGGGCACCGGTGCGAAGGACACCGTCGAGCGGGAGATCTCCGGCCTGGGCAGCAACATCATCCTGATCGTCCCCGGCCGCCTGAACGTCGGCGCCGCCCCCACCCAGAGCCGGTTGGACCTGACCGACGTGGCGTACGTGCGCCGCGTGGTGGGGGATCCGGGCAAGGTGACCGTGTCCCTGCAGTCCGGCGAGACGGTACGCGTGGGCAGAGCCGAGGTGTTCTCCACCATTGTCGGCACCGACGAGAACCTGCCCAAGATCTTCGCCCGCCCCCTGGACAAAGGCCGCTACCTCAGCGAAACCGACGTCGACACCCGCCGCCGCGTCACGGTCCTGGGCTCAGAAGTGGCGAACAAGCTCTTCGGCGACATAGACCCGATCGGCCGCCAGGTCTCCATCTCCGGCGCCCGCTTCCGGGTAGTGGGTGTGTACGCCCAGCTGGGTTCCGCCTTCGGAGTGGCCAGGGACCAGGAAATCCACATGCCGGTCACCACGGCGCAGCGCCTGCTCGGCATCCCCCGCATCAACGGCATGGCGGTCGGCGCCGGCGGCCCCGACGAAATCGAGCCACTCCAGCAGAAGGTCGTGGACGCGCTGGTCGACCGCTACCCGGGAGAACACTTCTCGGCGGTGACCCAGACCCAGCTCCTGGGCACCATCGGCACCGTGATCAGCATGCTCACCGGCGTACTGGCGGCCATCGCCGGCATCTCACTCCTGGTGGGCGGGGTGGGTGTGTCCAACATCATGCTGGTGAGCGTCCGCGAACGCACCCGGGAAATCGGTCTCCGCAAAGCCCTGGGCGCCCGGCAAGGCGACATCCTGCGCCAGTTCCTGATCGAAGCAGTCCTCCTGACCACGATCGGCGGCCTGATCGGCATAGCCCTGGGAGTGGGCGGCGCCCTGGCCATCGCCACCTTCACCCCCGTCCCGGCCTCAATAACCTGGTGGTCGGTGGCACTGGCCTTCGGCGTCTCGGCCGCGGTGGGCGTCTTCTTCGGAGTGGCCCCGGCCCGCCGAGCCGGCAAACTCGACCCCGTAGTAGCCCTCCGCGCCGAGTAAACCCCCCACCACGCCAGCCTCACCCCCGCCCCGCTGACCTCACCCCTGCGGACCGCTCGCTCCGCTCCCCGAGCGGCTCGCTCCGCTCACCTCGCCTGCGCGGGACTGCGCCGCGCGGGTCGTCCGCCCGCCCAGGGGTGTTGCCGCGCCGGCCTCACCTCTGCGGGAGGGTCGCACTGCTCAGCCGAGCGGCTCGCTCCGCTTGCCCCGCCTGCGCGGGGCTGCGCGGGACTGCGCGGGGCTGCGCCGCGCGGGTCGTCCGCCTGCTCATGTGTGTTGCCGCGCCGGCCTCACTCCTGCGGGCCGCTCGCTCCGCTCGCCTCGCCTGCGCGGGGCTGCGCCGCGCGGGTCGTCCGCTCGCCCGCCCGGGTCGCCCTGCCCGTAGGGGATCGGCACCCCCGTCGGGTGTCCCACCGGCTTGCGCATGCGGGTCCATCGCCGGTTCGGGCTGTGGGCCGACCGCCGGTTCGTGTAGGCGGGGTTGGCTCGCTGGTCCCTGAGCTCGTCCGGCCTGAGCAGCGGGTGTGCGAAGGGCTGGTTTGCGCTGTCTGGCCGGGGTTGCGGGTGTGCGAAGGGGCTGGTCTGCGGGTGGGCGAAAAGGGATGGGCGGTGGTTAGGCGTCGCGGCGGTGGAGGAGGGCGGTGCCGGCTGTCAGGATGACGGCCACCCAGATCAGGTACACCGCGAAGCCGGTCCACGGCGGGAGGCCGGCGGCTCGGGGTTCGACCATGGTGAGCTGGAGGCCGGCGTTGGAGGTGAAGTGCTTGGTGACGATCTCCCCGAGCTGCCCCGGCAGCACGGTGGTCAGCTGGGGCAGGACCAGGGTCAGGGTGATGACCGCGACGATGGCGCCGGGGGTGTGGCGGATCAGGGAGCCCAGGGCCAGGCCGAACAGGCCGCTGGCCGCCAGGTAGAGGCCGGCGCCGGTTACCGCGCGCAGCACCTCCGGGGCGGTGATCGAGGTGTCGAGGTCCTTGATGGCCAGGACGCCCTGGCTGACGAAGAAGGCGGTGTACGCGGTCGTCAACCCCACGACCAGCGCGACGATGGTGAAGACGACGGCCTTGCCGTACAGGAAGGTCAGGCGTTGTGGCACGGCCTGCAGCGACGTCCTGATCATCCCGGTGCGGTATTCGCCCGAGATGACCAGCACCCCCAGCGTCGCCATGGCGATGGCGCCGAACGGCAGGGCGACCAGCGCGGTCATCACCGCCTGCGCCGCGGTGCCGGTGGCGCCGGCCGGGGCGTTGGACACGGCGGCCCAGGAGATGAGCCCGCCGAGGCCGACCATCATCACGAAGCCCGCGATCAGCGTCCACACCGTGGAGCGCAGCGAACGCAGCTTGGTCCATTCGGAGCGCATCACGTCGATCATGAGGTGTACTCCAGGCTGTCCTTGGTCAGCTCCATGTAGGCCGCCTCCAGCGTGGGCTGGACGAAGGTCAGCTCCTCCAGCGGCAGGCCGGCGCGTGCGGTGAGCGTGCCGATCTCCAGGGGCTGCATGCCGGTCACCCGCAGGTGGTCGTGGTGGAGTTCGCCCACGTTGAGGAGCTGGGCGACCTCGGCCAGGCGCGGCGAGCGTACCTTGACGAAGCCCTGGGAGCTGCGGCCGATGAAGTCGGCCACGCTGGTGTCGGCGATCAGCTCGCCCTTGCCGATCACGATGAGGTGGTCGGCCGTCTGGGCCATCTCGCTCATCAGGTGGCTGGAGACGAAGACCGTGCGGCCCTCCGCGGCCAGTTTGCGCATGAAGGTACGGATCCACAGGATGCCATCCGGGTCGAGCCCGTTGACCGGTTCGTCGAACAGCAGGATCTCCGGGTCGCCGAGCAGCGCCGCGGCGATGCCGAGCCGCTGTGACATGCCCAGTGAGAACCCGCCGATCCGCCGCTTGGCCACCTGGCTGAGGCCGACGCTCTCCAGGACCTGCTCGACCCGCGCGGCGGGCAGTCCGTTGCTCTGGGCGATGGCCAGCAGGTGGTTGCGCGCGCTGCGCCCGCCGTGCACCGCCTTGGCGTCGAGGAGCGCGCCGATCTTGCGGAGCGGGTGCTTGAGCTTCTGGTACGGCAGGCCGTCCACCACCACGGAGCCCCCGCTGGGATGGTCGAGCCCGAGGATCATGCGCATCGTGGTCGACTTGCCCGCCCCGTTGGGGCCGAGGAAGCCGGTCACCTGGCCGGGCTCCACGGTGAACGAAAGGCCGGAGACCGCGGTGGTCTGCCCATAGCGTTTGGTCAGGCCCGTGGCCTTGATGGAGGTCATGGATTCAAGGGTGCCGGGGAGATCGGCGGGGGGCTTCCTGCCGGAGGACCGTTCGGGTCGGCGGGAGGTAGGAGCCTGCTCCTACTCCCCGGGGCTGACCAGGCCCGCCTCGTAGGCGAGGATGACGGCCTGCGCCCGGTCGCGTACCCCCGTCTTGCCGAACAGGCTCGTCACGTGGTTCTTGATCGTGGACGGCGAGACGCTCAGCCGGTCGGCGATCTCGGAGTTGGAGCGGCCCTTGGCGATGAGCACGAGTACCTCGCGTTCGCGGTCGGTCAGCTCGGGCAGCGCGGCGGGCTCCCGGCGGGGGCGGGCGGCGCGGACGAACGTGCCGATCAGCCGGGTGAGCAGCCGGGGCGCGACGGCGGACTCGCCGCGGTGGACGACGCGTACGCCCTCGACGAGCTCCTCGGGCGAGATGTCCTTGGGCAGGAATCCGCCGGCGCCGGCGCGGAGGGCGGCGACGACGTTCTCGTCGAGGTCGAAGGTGCTGAGCGCGAGGACCCTCGTCGCCGGGAGCTCGGCGGAGATCAGCCCGGTGGCGGTCACGCCGTCCATGACGGGCATGTGCAGGTCCATGAGCACGACGTCGGGCCGGAGCTCGCGGGTACGCGCGAGCGCCTCCTGGCCGTCGCCCGCCTCGGCGACGACCTCGATGTCGGGCTGGGCGTTCAGCATGAGCTTGAAGCCCGTGCGCACGAGCGCCTGGTCGTCGACCAGCAACACCCTGATCATGTGGTCTCCAGCGGCAGCAGCGCGTACACCCGGAACCCCCCTCGCGCGCGGGGCCCGGTCTCCAGGCGACCGCCACACAGTGCCACACGTTCGGCCATGCCGCCCAATCCGAACCCGGACCCGCCGCCCACGGTCCTGACCGGCGAGCCGTCGTCGAGCACCTCGACCTCGACGGCCCGGCTGAGGTAGGCGACCCTGACGCCGGCCCGCGAGCCGGGGGCGTGCTTGCGGGAGTTGGTGAGCGCCTCCTGGACGACCCGGTAGACCGCGTGGTCGACGGCGGTGGGCAGCGGCACCGGCTCGCCGTCCACGCGCAGCGAGGCGTTGCCCGACTGTTCGACCAGCTCCGGCAGGCGGGAGGCGCCCACGCCGGTGGCGGCGTCCGGGCCGTCGGCGGTGTCGGCCCGCAGGACCTGCAGCAACTGGCGCATCTCCGACAGCGCCTGGCGGGCGCTGCTCTCGGCGGCCTCCAGGGCCTCGCGGGCCGGGGCCGACTCGGGCGGCAGCACCGTGCGGGCGCCGCCGACGAGCGCGTTGATCACGCTCAGGTGGTGGGCGACGACGTCGTGGAGCTCGCGGGCGATACGGCGCCGCTCGCCGTGGATCGCCTCGTCGCGCATCTCCCGCTGCCTGCGCTCCTTCAGCTCGCGGCGCAGCCGTACGAACTGGCCCAGGCCGAGCCCCAGGAACGGGCCGGCGAAACCGGTCAAGGTGGGCGCGATGGCGGAGGCGGCCATGGCGGGGTCGTACTGGGTGATCAGGCCCGAGATCGAGTAGGCCGTGCCCGCGGCCAGCCCGGTGAGCAGCACGCTCTTGCCGGCGCGATGGCGGCCCACGGTGTAGAGCGCGATCAGCGACGTGATCCCGAGGAAGACGCCGGACTCGATGAGGACCGGGACCGCGGCGTCCAGCCCGAGCACGAACCCGGCCACCGTGAGGGGGTAACGCCGCCGCCACACCAGCGGCAGGACGCTGGCCAGCAGCAGAAGCGGCGCGACCCGGTCGACCTGCGGGAGCGAGTACGCCACCCCCACCGCGAACAGGCTGCCGATCACGAGCGGGGAGACCAGCGCGACGTCCTGGACCCACGGGTTGCGCGCGAAGCGGTGCAGCCGGGGGAAGCGCATGCCGCGGAGGATACCTCGCGATTTCCGGATCATGACGATGGGCGGTGGCGTGCGCCTGCGGTAACGTCGGCGAAAGGCTAGGAGGGAGACTCATGTCTGGTGCGGCGAGGGTGATCTGGGACGATGCCCTGACCTCCTACGACTTCGGCCCTGATCATCCGCTGGCGCCCGTCAGGGTCGAACTGACGATGGCGCTCGCCCGCGACCTGGGCGTGCTGGAGCGGGTCGAGCTCGCGGGCTGCGCCCCGGCCACCGAAGACGAGCTGGCGCTGGTGCACAAGCGCGGCTACATCGAGGCGGTCAAGCGCGTCTCGGTCGCGGGCCTGCCCGACGTCTCCGCCGGGCTGGGCACCTCGGACAACCCGGCCTTCGCGGGGGTGCACGAGGCCTCCGCGCTGATCGCCGGCGCCACCCTGGCCGCCGCCCGCGCGGTCTTCGACGGTACGGCGGAGCACGCGCTCAACGTCGCCGGCGGCCTGCACCACGCCATGGCGGCCACGGCCAGCGGCTTCTGCGTCTACAACGACCCGGCCGTGGCGATCGCCTGGCTGCTGTCCAAGGGCGTCAAGAAGATCGCCTACGTCGACGTGGACGTGCATCACGGCGACGGCGTGCAGGCGATGTTCTACGACGACCCGCGGGTCCTGACGATCAGCCTGCACGAGAGCCCGCGCACGTTGTTCCCCGGCACCGGCTGGCCGGAGGAGACCGGCGCGGAGGGCAGCGCGGTGAACGTGGCGCTGCCGGCCGGCTGCGGCGACGGCGGCTGGCTGCGCGCCTTCGACGCGGTGGTGCCGCCGCTGCTGCGCGAGTTCCGGCCGGAGGTCCTGGTGACGCAGCACGGCTGCGACAGCCACGCCCTGGACCCGCTGGCCAACCTGATGCTCAGCCTGGACGGCCAGCGCGCGGCGTACGAGGCCCTGCACCGGCTGGCGCACGAGACGGCGGGCGGCAAGTGGATCGCGACGGGGGGCGGCGGCTACGAGCTGGTCCAGGTGGTGCCCCGGGCCTGGACGCACCTCATGGCCGAGGCGTCGGGCAGCCCGGTCGACCCGGCGACCAGAACACCCGAGTCCTGGCAGCGTTTCGTCCGCGAGCGCACCGGTGAGACACCCCCGCTGACCATGACGGACGGCCGGAGCCCGGAATTTCGTGACCTTTCCGGTGGTTATGATCCTGCGGATCCCATCGACCGTGCGATCATGGCGACGCGTAACGCGGTGTTCCCTCTGCACGGCATCGACCCGCTGCCCTAGGAGAGCTGTGCAGACCCGCGACGAACTCCGCGAGCACCTGGTTCGCACGCGCATCGCCGGCGACGTCGCGACCCCTCGCGAGAACAACCTCGACCACTACAGCTCCCTGGCCAACCGCGACCCGCACTACACGCTGGGCCTGACCGTCTCGCAGCCGTGGTCCTACCGCGACATCCTGGAACTCATGGCCAAGTCCGCGGGCGTGGTGGCCGACGCCAAGCACCGTTCCGGGCAGGACACCATCGATCCCGAGCGGACGATCGACGCCCTGGACGCCATGGCCGACCGGATCGCCGCCGCGTTGTCGCGGCCCTCGCCCCGGCTGCTGTTCGCCACGGGGCATCCGACGGGGCTGCTGGCCGTACACCTGCCGCTGGCGCGGTTCGCGGCCGAGCGCGGCGCGCGGCTGCTGACGCCCGCCGAGGGCTGGACCTACTGGGGCCAGGGCTTCGGCCGCAAGCGCAAGATCCGCTACCTGCAGGACGTCGCGATGCTCGACGACCGCGGCGGATTCGTGCACAGCCACGACCCCGCGCCGATGGTCGCGATGATCGCGGAGATGGGCGAGGAGCGCCCCGACCTGGTCGTCGCCGACCACGGATGGGCCGGCGCGGCGGGCGAGGCGGGCATCCCGACCG
Source organism: Nonomuraea sp. NPDC059023 (assembly GCF_042740095.1). NCBI lineage: Bacteria > Bacillati > Actinomycetota > Actinomycetes > Streptosporangiales > Streptosporangiaceae > Nonomuraea > Nonomuraea sp. NPDC059023. The sequence goes on from NZ_JBHYIO010000026.1 coordinate 121,241, forward strand.
TGGGTTTCGCCGACAGCAACGACCCCGCCCTGTTCGTGGGCGAGGCCGAGGGCAAGATCGATGTGGTCGTCCCGCTCGATGACAACGTGCTTCCGCGCTATTACACACCGTTGACGGACCATCTGGTCACACGGGTCTCACGAGCCCTTTGAGTCGAATTCGGTCATCCCCATACCGTCTTTTCGCGCCTGCATTCCAAGAGGCTCGTCGTCCCTTTGCCAACTTTTGATGGGCCTGGGGCGACTCTTATGTGTACGAAGTTGGACAGTTCCAACGTCCTGGCGAGGTGCTCTGCCCGGCTGCTGGCCAGCGACTTTGCTGGTTTGGCTGACAGGTGGCTCCGCGAGCTGAGAAAATAGGGGGTTTGCGCACTCGGAGTCCCGACTTACGCTGACGGCAGTACACGTGCGTGAGCAATGGCACCAGTGGGGATAACCCGGAAACACGTGCGGAAGAGGCGTCCGATGGGTGCAGGCGAAAGACCTCTCAGCGAGGTGAAGTTCCTGACGGTGGCAGAAGTGGCCACGGTCATGCGAGTGTCCAAGATGACGGTGTACCGGCTGGTGCACTCGGGCGAACTGCCGGCCATTCGCGTCGGCCGCTCGTTCAGGGTGCCTGAGCAGGCGGTACACGACTATCTGCGAGAGGCCTACATCGAGGCCGGATGAGAGTTGGAGTAGCGGCGCGTTCGTACTCTCGCCGTGAATACACGCCGTGGGACAGGGCCCGGTCGCACGAACGCGGCCGGGCTCCCACCCCCGAGGGGCGATCTACCACCGATCGCCGGTAGTCTGTGAGCCGGCGTGCGCTCGCACGTCGATTCAGACTTGCTATCAGTTAACTGGGGGTCCCGTGGGCTCTGTGATCAAGAAGCGCCGCAAGCGGATGGCCAAGAAGAAGCACCGCAAGCTGCTCAAGAAGACGCGCATCCAGCGGCGTAACAAGAAGTAGTAGACGCTGTTGTGAGGCGCTGATGACCCGCACCGTGCTCGTCACCGGGGTCTCGCGCCACATCGGCGCCCGGGTGGCGAGCGTCCTGGCGGCCGACCCGGACATCAGCCGCGTCATCGGAGTCGACACCGTCCCGCCCTTGTCGCCGGCGCTTCCCTCGCTGACGCGAGACGGCGGCGGCTCCCTCGGCCGGACGGAGTTCGTCCGGGTGGATCTGCGCAGCCCCGACATCGCCCAGGTGATCGCGGCCGCGGACATCGACACCGTTGTGCACATGAGCCTGGTCAGCGCTCCTTCGCGGAGCACGGGCCGGGCGCTGATGAAAGAGCACAACGTCATCGGCACCATGCAGCTGCTCGGTGCCTGCCAGCGGTCGGCGACCGTGCGCCGCGTGGTGGTCCGTTCCACCACTGCGGTCTACGGCTCGTCGCCGAAGGATCCGGCGGTCTTCGACGAGGACGTGGAGCCGCACGACGGCCCCGGTCACGGCTATGCCAAGGACGCGGCCGAGGTCGAGGGCTACGTGCGCGGGTTCGCCCGCCGGCGTCCCGACGTGACCGTCTCCATGCTGCGCTTCGCCAACTTCATGGGTCCCGGCGTCGACTCGCCGGTCACCCGCTATTTCGCCCAGCCGGTCCTGCCGACGGTGTTCGGCTTCGACCCTCGCCTGCAGTTCGTCCATGAGGACGACGCGGTCGAGGTGCTGCGGCGGATGGCCACGGAAGACCACCCCGGCACGTACAACGTGGCCGGGGCGGGCGTGCTCCTGCTCTCACAGTGTGTACGCCGCGCCGGCCGGCTCTCGCTGCCACTCTTCTCACCCGCCTTCCGCGTGATGGGCGAGATGGCCAGGCGCGCCGGGCTGGTCGAGTTCTCACCCGAGCAACTCCGGCTGATGAGCCACGGCAGGGCCGTCGACCCAGCCAAGCTCGCCGCCGAGCTCGGCTGGAAGCCCAAGTTCACCACCGCGGCGGCCTTCGACGACTTTCTCCGCTCGCGCGGGCTTGGAGCCATGCTGACATGAGCGAGCCCGATCGGCTGGCCGAGATTCTGGCCTTCCTGCGCAGGCGGCTCAACGGAGAGTACGAGGTCGACGAGTTCGGCTACGACCCCGAGCTGACCGACAAGGTCCTGCTCGAACTCCTGCGGCCGATCTACCACCGCTGGTTCCGGGTGGAGACCGTCGGCGTCAAGAACGTTCCCGAGGGCGGCGGCGCCCTCGTCGTGGCCAACCACTCCGGCACGCTGCCCGTCGACGCGCTCATGACCCAGGTCGCGCTGCACGACGAGGCCGGGCGGGCGCTGCGGCTGCTCGGCGCCGACCTCGTCTACCAGCTCCCGGTGCTCGGCCACCTGTCGCGCAAGTCCGGCCACACGCTGGCCTGCCGCGAGGACGCCGACCGCATGCTGCGCAAGGGCGAGCTGGTCGGGGTCTTCCCCGAGGGCTACAAGGGGCTCGGCAAGCCGTACGCCGACCGGTACAAGCTCCAGCGCTTCGGCAGGGGCGGCTTCGTCGCCTCCGCGATCCGGGCCGGGGTGCCGATCGTGCCCACCGCGATCGTGGGCGCCGAGGAGATCTATCCCAAGCTCGGCGACATGAAGACGCTGGCCAGGGCGCTCGGCCTGCCGTACCTGCCGATCACCCCGCTCTTCCCGTGGCTGGGGCCGCTGGGGTTGTTGCCGCTGCCGTCCAAGTGGATGATCGAGTTCGGCGAGCCCATCCGCACCGACGAGTACGAGCCGGGCGCGGCCGACGACCCGATGCTCGTGTTCAACCTCACCGACCACGTGCGCGAGGTCATCCAGCAGATGCTCAACGAGCTGCGCCTGAGAAGAGGTCACGCCTTCGTCTGAGAAGGCTGCAACCGATCAGGCCCGGCGGGTGTTCACGAGGCGTAAACCAAGAAAGGAACCCTCGTGGACCTGCAGCTTTCCGGCCGTGTGGCCGTTGTCACCGGCGCTTCCAAGGGCATCGGCCTGGCCGTCGCCCGCACTCTTGCCGAGGAGGGCGCCCATGTCGTGGCGGCCTCGCGTACCCGCACCTCGGAGCTTCCGCCCGAGGTCGTGCACGTGCCCGTGGACCTCATGGACCCGCAGGCGCCCGCGCACGTGATCGCCACCGCCGCCGAGCGGTTCGGCGGGCTCGACATCCTGGTCAACAACGCCGGAGGGCCGCCGCCCGGCGTGACCCTGCCGCGCTTCGGCTTCCTCTCGCCCGGGGACGACGACTGGCGGGCGATGTTCGAGTTCAACCTCTACTCGGCGGTGCGGGCGATGCGCGCGGCCGTACCTCTGATGCTGGAGCGCGGCGGCGGCTCGATCGTCAACGTCTCCTCGGGCGGCGCGCGGCAGCCCGCGCCGATGAACGTCGACTACAACGCCGCCAAGGCGGCGCTGAACTCGGTGGGCAAGGCCCTGTCCGAGGAGTACGGCCCGCAGGGCATCCGGGTCAACACCGTCTCGCCCGGCCCGACCCTGACCGCCTGGTGGACCAAGGAGGGCGGCGCGGCCGAGGTGCTGGCCGGGGCGACCGGCGGCGACACCGCGACCGTCATCGAGCGGACCGCGCCTGAGATGATGCGGCTGGCCACCGGACGCCTGGTGGAGCCGCAGGAGATCGCCGACGCCGTCGCGCTGCTGGTCTCGCCGCGCTCCGCGAGCACGACCGGCGCCGACTTCGTGATCGACGGAGGCTTCCTCAAGGAGCTGTGAACCGGATGGGCGGGTTGCGGCAAGACATCCCTGACTGATTCCCCCACAGAAGGGCGGAGATGATCACGCAACCCGCCACCAGGGCCGCTGACGCAGAGCTCGTCAGCGCGTCCTGGACCGATCCGGAGGCGTTCGCCGAACTGTTCGACCGCTACTCCGGCATGCTCTACAGGTACGTCGTGAAGCGGCTGGGCCCCGAGCCCGCCGAGGACCTGGTGGGCGAGACGTTTCTGGTGGCCTTCTCCCGCAGGAGGAGCTACGACACGGGCTACTCCGACGCCCGGCCCTGGTTGTTCGGAATCCTGACCAAACTCATCTCGCGCCACCACCGCGGCGAGGCGGCCCGCTACCGCGCCATGCAGCGCGCGCCGCTCGACGGCGACGTGGAGTCCCCGGCCGACCGCGTGGCGGCCGGGGTCACCGCGCAGGCGGCCAGGCCCGAGCTGGCCGCGGCCCTGGCCGGCCTGCCCGCCAAGGACCGCGACGTCCTTCTGCTCATCGCGTGGGGCGATCTGACCTACGACGAGGTCGCACGGGCGCTCGACATCCCGATCGGCACCGTGCGCTCCCGCCTCAACCGGGGCAGGCGGAAGGTACGCGCGGCCCTCGGCGACACCAACCCGATGATCGAGGAGGAGTGACGATGGACGATCTGAAGTTGCTCCGTGACTTCGGCAGGGAGCTGGAGCAGGAGCCGCCGGCCACGCTGGTCCGCCAGCGCCGCCGGTACATGGAGACAGCGCCCAGGCGGCGCCTCCGTACCGGCTGGGCGATGATGGGCGCGGTGGCCGTGGCGACCGCGGTGGCCGTCGCGGTGCCCACGCTGCTGCTGGGCAACCGGGACCGGGAATCGCCGGTGGGGTCGGGGGACCGGCCGGTGAACGTCTCCGGCGTCCAGAACATCCTGCTCATCGGCTCCGACACCCGCCAGGGCGAGGGGAACGAGCAGTACGGCCCGTTGGAGGCGCGGACGGGGTCCAAGGCGCGGGCCGACACGATCGCGCTCGTGCACCTGCCCGCCGACCGGGGCAAGCCGATGGTGGTGAGCATTCCGCGCGACTCGATGGTGGAGATCCCCGCGTGCGGCGACTCTCGCGCGCACCGGGGCATGATCAACAGTGCCTACACCACGGGCGGCGTCGACTGCCTGGTCAAGACACTGGAGAAGCTGACCGACGTCCGAGTGGACCGCTACGCAGAAGTGGATTTTTCGGGATTCAAGAAGGTCGTTGACGCGCTCGGCGGCGTCGAGCTGACGATCAAGAAGCCCGTCAACGACCGGAAGTCGAAGCTGACACTGCCCAGCGGGCGGAGCGTGCTCACCGGCGAGCAGGCGCTCGGCTACTTCCGGCTGCGCGACTACGGCGACGGCTCCGACATCATGCGCATCAAGCGCCAGCAGAGCCTGCTCTACGCGATGCTGGCGAAGGCGAAGACCGCCCTGGTCACCGACCCGGCCGGGTTCCGCGAGTTCCTGGGCGCCGTGACGGCGGCCACCACGTCAGACCTCAACGTCGAGGAGCTGTACCAGCTCGCCGTCGACCTGCGGCAGAGCAAGCCGAGGTTCCTGACCGTCCCCTGGGCGCCCGACCCCGACGACCCCAACCGCCTGACCTGGAAGCAGCCCGAGGCCCAGGAGCTCTTCGCGAAGCTCCGATAGTCTTATTAGACAAAAAGTCCTATAGTCGCGGCATGCGGTACAAGGTGCTCGTGACCGGGCTGCTCCTCGGCGTCGCCGTGGGACTCGTCGCCCGGAAGAGGTCCAGCGAGACGCTCGGCGGTCGGCACGGCCGCCGGCTGCCCGTCGAGACGGACGACGGCGCCGTCATCGACGTCGACGTCAGGGAGTCCGGCACGCCCGCCTACGCCGTGGTCTTCGCCCACGGCTGGGTGCTCAACCGCGACAGCTGGCACTACCAGCGGGAGGCGCTGAGCGGAGGAGCTCGGGGGGAGAGAGCGACGAAGGAGCCAACGAGCCCCGAAGCGGCCGCGACCATGAACACGTCCGATGAGGCCATGCTGGTCGGTTACGACCAGCGCGGGCACGGGGTCTCCACGGCCGGTCCGGCGGGTCCCTGCTCGATAGAACGGCTGGCCGCCGACCTGGAGGCCGTGATCGACGCGGCGGTCCCGCCCGGCCTGCCGATCGTTCTGGTCGGCCACTCCATGGGCGGCATGACCATCATGGGCCTGGCCGCCCGCCGGCCCGAACTGTTCGGCGATCGGGTCGTCGCCGTGGCGCTCATCAGTACCTCGTCGGGAAGGCTGGCGGAGGGGCTCGCAGGCAGAACCGCCCCCGTGCTGCTTAACCGGCTGAAGGCCAGGGCGGCGCTCATCGACGCCAGCCCGGCGCTCCTGCGCGCCGGGACCAACTGGCCGGTCACCCGGCTGGCCGCCTTCGGGCCGAAGGCGCGCGGCCACCACGTGCGCTTCGTCAACAGGATGGTCGCCGCGACGCCCACCGAGGTCATGGTCGGCTACTTCCACGCCATCCTGGCCCACGACAAGCTCGCCGCCCTCCAGGCGCTGAGCCGGGTCGAGACGCTGGTCATGGTGGGCGAGCGGGACCGGCTCACCACGCCCGCGCACGCCCGCAGGATCGCCGCCGCGCTGCCGGACGCCACGCTGGTGGTCGCGCCCGGCGCCGGTCACATGCTGGGGCTGGAACGTCCGGAACTGGTCAACGCCGCGCTGAAGGCCCTGATCCGGCGCTCACTTGGACCGGTAGTGGCGGCGTAGCGCGATCCCGGCCGCGATGCCGCCCGCGACGGCGCCCAGGCCCGCCGCTATCGGCAGCGCGGCCATTGTGGCCTTCCTGCCGGTGCGGAAGTCCTTGATCGGCCAGCCGTGCTTCCTGGCGTGCTCGCGCAGCTCGGAGTCGGGGTTGATGGCCACCGCGTGCCCGACCAGCGACAGCAGCGGCAGGTCGTTGGCCGAGTCGCTGTAGGCGGTGCAGCGGGTCAGGTCGAGCCCTTCCCTGCGGGCCAGCGCGCGCACCGCCTCCGCCTTGGCCGGGCCGTGCAGCAGGTCGCCCACCAGGTGGCCGGTGTAGACGCCGTCCCTGGTCTCGGAGACCGTGCCGAGCGCGCCGGTGAGGCCGAGGCGCTGGGCGATCACGTGGGCCAGTTCGACCGGGGTGGCGGTCACCAGCCAGACCCGCTGGCCGGTGTCCAGGTGCGACTGTGCCAGCGCCCTGGTGCCCGCCCAGATGCGGTCGGCCATGACCTCGTCGTAGATCTCCTCGCCGAGCCGTACGACGTCGTCGACCTTGCTGCCGGCGACGAAGGCCAGGGCGGTCTCGCGGGCGACCGCGATGTGCTCGGGGTTCTCGTTGCCGCGCAGCCGGAACGCGGCCTGTCCGACCGCGAACTTCAGCAGGTCGGAGGTGGTGAACAGGCCACGCGTGGCCAGGCCTCTGGCGAAGTGGTAGATCGAGGCGCCGCGCATCATCGTGTTGTCGACGTCGAAGAACGCGGCGGCCTCCGGGTCGGGATCGGCAGGTTGGGTCACGACCGCCGCCGCGGCGGCGACCTCGCCGGCGACCTGGGCTTCCGTCTCGTGTCGTCGTCGAAGTAGCCGCCTCATGGACAGCAGCTTACCTAGGCACCGCAAGGCCTTCGATGTAGTGCAAATACGTACTCGCCTGGTCCTGCTCGGGGCCGTTGAGCTGCTCCAGCATGGGCTCGACCATGTCGCGCTGGTCCTGGGCGAAACTGTTGAGCTTGGGGGAGCGCGGCTCGACCCGCTCCATCCGCTTGATGGCCGATTTTGTGGATTCGGCCATGTCACTCAGAGTAGCCGAGACGAGGGGCCCGTCACCGGAGCCGCCGAGCAGCACGGCCACCTCGGCGGCGCGTTCCTTGGCCGAGACCATCTCGCGCTCGGCCCGCTCCCTGTCGTCGGTGCTGAGCCGGACGAGCGTGTGCTCCGCCGCCCGCTTGAGCGGGTAGAGCGTGTCGCCGGGCACCGACTGGTAGGTGAAGAAGGCCGACACCATCATGCCCGCGGCCAGGCCGAGCGTCGCGAGCTGCGACGGCCACGACAACCGCACCCTCCTGGTACGCCTGGCGTGCCGGGCCCTGCCAGGCGGCGCCTTGGCCTCTGGCACGGCGGGTGCGGCGGCATCGGCGTCGGCGTCGGCCGAGATCAGCCGTGTTCTCAGCCGCTCACGGAAATCGCCGTCCGGCCCGCCGCCCTGAGGCAGACTGCGCAGCTCGTCCAGATGGCCGAGAAGCCGCTCGTGCGACCCTTGCGTGGCTCCGAACGGCCATCGGCTAGGTCGCGCCCTACCCATGACTGCTCCCTGTGGCCCCCGTCCGGTGTGACACCTGCCTAACGAGGCGCCGCGTGCGGAGGTTACGCGAGGTCGTGCTTGAGAGCCCTGGCCAGCGCCCGGATCGCACGGAACTGCAGGGCTTTGATCGCTCCACTCTTCTTCCCCATGATCAACGCGGTCTCCGCGAGAGACAGGCCGTGCAGGAAGCGCAGGACCACGCACTCCTGCTGCTCGGGATTGAGGTCTCGGACGGCGCGCAGGACGCGGTCGTTGATGATGGCCGTGACCACCGCGTTCTCCGGGATGTAAGCCCCGTCGAGCGGTACGTCGAGCACCTCGCCGGTAGTGATCTCCAGACGGTAGCGCCCGGATTTGAAGTGGTCGGTGACGAGGTTGCGGGCGATCGTCACCAGCCAGGCGCCGAAGTCGCGGCCCTGCCAGGTGAAGTCCGCCACACGACGGAGGGCACGTAAGAATGTCTCTGAGGTGAGGTCCTCGGCCAGGGGGTGAGAGCCCACGCGGAAGTAGATGTAGCGGTAGACAAGATCAACGTAGCGGTCATAGAGCGTGCCAAAGGCTTCCGTGTCGCCGGTCTTCGCCCGCAACACGAGCGTACGCACGTCATCTGGGATCTCTTCGCGCACGGCAAGCTCGCTCGACCGGGTGTTGCCAGCGACCGCTGGCGACAGAAGCCCGGCGAACGGCCACGAGTCAGGCATCCGGTGTCCCTGGGGGTAAGGGCTGCGGCGTGCTCGAACACTCTAGAAATCAACCGGAAATTCCACAATCCGCTTCAGGGTGGCGTCACTAGCCGTAATCGGCGGATACGGTGTGGACCGACCCGTTCCCTCTTCGGCTACCGGCTGGGAGGCATCGTCCGGCAGCATTGGAGTCACCATGGAGATCCTTGTTGCTGTCATCGCGTTCGCGGGCGCGCTCCTCGCCGCGATCGCAACCGGTGCCCTGATCCGTAGTCTTCGCGAGGAGCGCGAAGGGTGGCTCATCGCCTGGACGGTCGCCACGGCGATGCTCTGCATCGCGCTGGGTGCGATCGGCACGGGCTACCTTATCGGCTTCGGCGAGGGCACGTTCAGGATCTACCAACTGGCCGGATCCTTGATCGCCCCGCTGTGGATGGCGATCGGCCTCATCCAGTTGCTGGCGGAGAAGACGCCGCCGAAGTTCGTCGCCTGGCTGTTCGGGATCGCGTTCACGATCGTCAGCTCGGTGGTGATCGTCTTCGACCCCGTGCTCAAGGCCACGGAGATGGCCAAGGCGCTGCCGCCCGGCTCGTCCCACTGGGGGCTGATCGCCGGCTCCGTCCTGGTCGGCGCGCACGTGATCGACGCGCTCATCCTGCTCGGCTGCGTGGTGGTCGCCGCCCTGCGCTGGCGCAACGGCGACGACTACGACACCGACAACCTGCACGCCGCCGCCGTCATCGCGCCCTCGGCGCTGGCCCTGATCGGCGCGGTGCGCTTCGCCGTGCCCGGCGTCTTCACCACCGCGCTGCTCGTGGTGGCCGCCGCGGCGATCTGGTACGCCGTGCTGCGCCCGCTCGCGCCGTACGAGGACGAGGAGGACGACATCAAGAGCGAGAGCTGGGAACCCGCCCCGACCGGCCGCAGAGCCATGCCTGAGCGCACGCCCGCCCGCATGGAGGCGCAGGCGCCGCTGGAGCCCCCGCGGCCCCGGCCCTCGGGCCTGAGCGACCTCGTCGCCGAGTACCGCGCGGGCGACCAGGACGTGGGCTTCGGCGCCCGCATGGAACCGGGCCCGGCGACCGGCCACATCAACCCGGCGAACCCGATGAACCCGGCGAACCCGGCGAACCCGATGAACCCGATGAACCCCGCGCCCGCGATGGACCCGGGCCCCTCGACCGGCTACATCATGAACGGCGGCCCGGAGCAGGCGTTCGGCCGCCACAGCGGCGGCCCGCCCCAGCCCCAGCAGCCGGACAGCTACAACATGCCGAACACCGGCGTCGTCTACCCGGGCGCCGAGGTGTTCCAGCCCAGCGCGCCCCAGCCGGCCGTCGGCGGGCGCCCCTCGCCCAGCATCTACGGCCTGCTGACCGTCTTCACGCTGATGGACGGATCCGGCGACATGTTCGACCGCCTGGCCGACCAGACCGTCGAGGCCGTGCGCCGGGGCGAGCCCGACACGCTCGTCTACGCCTGCCACGCGGTGAAGTCCGCGCCCCTGCAGCGCATCGTCTACGAGCTCTACCGCGACGAGGTGGCCTTCCAGGACCACCAGCGCCAGCCCCACGTCGAGCGCTTCGTCAACGAGCGCCAGGCCATGGTCCTGGCCACCAACATCATCGAACTCAACGTCAACGCCGCCAAGGTCGTCCCGCTGCCGACGGCGCTCTTCTAACCTCCCAGGGCCGCCCGCAGGCGTTCCTCCGACACGCGCCAGAAGTCGTGCTGCACTCCGTCCACGAGCGTGACCGGAATCATGTCGTTGTACTTTTCCCGGAGCTCAGCGGAGCCGTCGATGTCCACCTCGGTCCACCTGACCCCCAGCTCAGCCGCGACTTTCGCGATGACGGCGCGGGCGTCGTCGCACAGGTGGCAGCCCTGCCGGCCGTACAGAGTGATCTCGTGCATGGGGTCCACGGTAGTGGCGACTTTGTGCGTCGGTTCACAAAGGGATTAACCTGAAAGGCGGTTCGATTCCCATGACGCGGCCGAGAGGCCGCCCGTTCCCCTGGAGCTCCGGCACGTGAAGAGCCCGTCCCAGCCCCGTGACCGAGGCATACCCGAGGCAACGGTCGCACGGCTCCCGCTGTATCTGCGGGCGCTGAACGGGATGGCCGAGCGCGGGATCGCCACGGTCTCGTCTGAGGACCTGGCGGCCGCCGCCGGCGTCAATTCGGCCAAGCTCCGCAAGGATCTGTCGCATCTGGGGTCGTATGGCACGCGGGGGGTGGGTTACGACGTTGAATATCTCGTGTACCAGATCTCGCGGGAGCTGGGCCTGACCCAGGACTGGGCCGTCGCCATCGTCGGCGTCGGCAACCTCGGCCGCGCCCTCGCGAACTACGGCGGTTTCGTGTCCCGGGGGTTCCGGATCGCCGCCCTGCTCGACGCCGACCCCGAAATCGTGGGCGACGACATCGCGGGGTTGAATGTTGAACACATCGACGAACTGGAAGCCGTGATCGGGCGGCGCGGGGTCTCCATCGTGGTCCTCGCGACACCCGCGGCGGCGGCTCAGGAAGTGTGCGACCGTGTGGTGACCGCGGGCGTGACCAGCATCCTGAACTTTGCTCCTGTCGTACTTTCTGTGCCGGACAGCGTCGATGTCCGTAAGGTTGACCTATCAATAGAACTGCAGATCCTTGCGTTCCATGAGCAACGCAAAGCTGGGGGGCCACTCATGGCCGTGGACAGTCAATGAGTGTTCTGACGATCGGGCTCAGCCACCGGACGGCTCCGGTGGCCATGCTCGAACGTGTCTCGGTGTCGGGGGACACTCTTTCCAAACTCATCCACGACGTGCAGCAGGACGCCTGCGTCGCGGAGACGATGGTGGTCTCGACCTGCAACCGGGTCGAGGTCTACGCCGCCGTGGACCGTTTCCACGCGGCCGTGACGGCGATCAGCAGGCTGCTGAGCGTCCATTCCGGCGTGCCCGTCGACGAGCTGACGCCACACCTGTACGTCCACTATGAGGACCGCGCGGTCGAGCACCTGTTCTCGGTGGTGTCCGGCCTCGACTCGATGGTGGTCGGCGAGGGCCAGATCCTCGGCCAGATGCGCGGGGCGCTCAAGCTCGCCCAGAAGCACGGCACCGTCGGCGCCACGCTGAACGAGCTCGTCCAGCAGGCGCTGCGGGTGGGCAAGCGGGCCCACGCCGACACCGACATCGACCAGGCGGGCGCGTCCCTGGTCTCCGCGGGCCTGGCCTTCGTCGGCCCGTTGGAGGGAAAGCGGGTGCTGATCGTCGGCGCCGGCTCCATGAGCGCGCTGGCCGCCGCCACGCTCTCCCGCGCGGGCGCCGGCGAGATCGTGGTCGCCAACCGCACCTTCGAGCGAGGCGTACGGCTCGCCGAGCGGGTGAACGGCCGGGCGGTGCCGCTGCGCGAGGTTCCCCGTGAACTCGCCGCGGCCGACCTTGTGATCACGTGCACCGGCGGAGGGTCGCACGTGGTCACCCCGGCCATGCTCGCCGGCAGGACCGGCGGAGAACTGTTCGTGCTCGACCTGGCGCTGCCCCACGACGTGGACCCGGCGGTGCGCGAGCTGCCCGGCGTCACGCTGGTGGACCTGGAGACCATCCAGGAGTCGGGCATCGGCTCGCGGGAGGGCGACGCCGTACAGACGGTGCGCGCGCTCGTCGCCGACGAGCTGGCGGCCTTCCTGAACGCCGAGCGCGCGGCCAGGGTCACCCCGACCGTGGTGGCGCTGCGCAGCAAGGCGGCCAACGTCGTGGAGGCCGAGCTCGGCCGGCTGCTCATGCGCCTGCCCGAACTCGACGACAAGGCGCGCGGCGAAGTGACGCAGACCGTGCAGCGCGTGGTGGACAAACTCCTTCATGAGCCCACTGTGCGTGTCAAACAGCTCGCCACCTCCCCAGGGGGCGATCATTATGCGGAAGCTCTGCGCGAGCTGTTCGACCTGGATCCGAAGATGCCCGAGGCCGTGAGGGAGGTGGAGCTGTGACCCTGAAGCTGGGGACGCGCAGGAGCCTGCTGGCGACCACGCAGTCGCAGATGGTCGCCGACGGCTACACCAGCGCGACCGGCCGGGCGATCGAGATGGTCGGCATCACGACCTTCGGCGACGTGACCAAGGCGCACCTGGCGCAGCTCGGCGGCACCGGCGTGTTCGTCAGCGCGCTGCGCGACAAGCTGGTCGACGGCGAGATCGACTTCGCCGTCCACTCGCTCAAGGACCTGCCGACCAAGCCGGATGAGCGCTTCACGCTGGCCGCCCTGCCCGCCCGCCACGACCACCGCGACGCGCTGGTCGGCGCGCACAAGCTGGCCGACCTGCCGTCCGGCGCCAGGGTCGGCACCGGCTCGCCGCGCCGCGTCGCGATGCTGCGCGCGCTCAGGCCCGACCTGGAGTACGTCCCGATCCGCGGCAACGCCGACACCCGGATCGGCAAGGTAACCTCGGGCGAGCTCGACGCCGTCGTACTCGCCTCGGCGGGTCTGACCAGGATCGGGCGCGACACGGAGATCGCCCAGATCTTCGAGGTCGAGGAGATGCTGCCCGCGCCCGGCCAGGGCGCGCTGGCGGTGGAGTGCCTCGCCGGCCGCGCCGACCTGATCGCCTTCCTTGGCGTGCTCGACGACCCGCGGACCCGCTCCGCGGTCGCGGCCGAGCGCGCCGTTCTGTCCGCTCTCGAGGCAGGGTGCTCCGCTCCGGTGGGTGCCTTCGCCGCCGATGACGGGCAGACTTTGAACCTGACCGCCGCCGTCGTCTCGCTCGACGGCCAGGCTGCGGTCCGCAAGTCCGCCGCCGGCCCGTCCTCGGACGCCGAACGCCTGGGCCGCCTTCTGGCGGCCGAGATGCTCGCCGAGGGGGCCGACAGATTGATGGGGGAGCATTCCCATTGAGCGCCGATAGTCCCACCTCCGGTTTCGTGGCGTTCGTGGGTGCGGGTCCAGGCGACCCGAACCTGCTGACGTTGCGTGGTGCCGAGCTGCTAGGCAAGGCCGACGCGGTGGTCCTCGACGAGGACCTGTTCGGCCCGCTGCTCAGGCACTGCCGCGAGGGCGTCGAAGTGGTCGAGGGCGATTACCTCAAGCGCGCCGGTGACGGCGGGCTGGTGGTACGCCTGTGCGAGGGCGACCCGATGCTGTTCTCCTCGATCACCGAGGAGGTCGCCGCCTGCACCGCCGCCGGGGTGGACTTCGAGATCGTGCCGGGTGTGCCGCCCGCGACCGCGGTGCTCACCTACGCGGGCATCCCGCCGGCCGCGGACGTGCCCGAGTTCCGTGTCGTCGACGCCGCGCAGGATCAGGACTGGTCTTCGCACGCCGCCTGCCCCGGCACGCTGGTGATCTACAACGGCATCGGCGACGCCGTGGCCATCGGCAAGGCGCTCGTCTCGGGCGGCAAGCCCGACAGCACGCCGGTCGCGGTCAGCGGCAGCGGTACCACCACCGAGCAGTTCACCGTGGCGACCACGCTGGGCAGGTTGCAGCCCGATCTGAAGCACGCCGGGTTCACCGAGCCCGCGCTGATCGTCGTCGGCGAGGCCGTCGGGCTGCGCGACAAGCTGTCGTGGTTCGAGACCAAGCCGCTGTTCGGCTGGCGGGTCCTGGTGCCGCGTACCAAGGAGCAGTCCAAGGCGCTGTCGGAGCAGTTGCTCTCCTACGGCGCGGTGCCCGACGAGGTGCCGACCATCTCGGTCGAGCCGCCCCGTACGCCGCAGCAGATGGACCGGGCCATCAAGGGCCTGGTCACCGGCCGCTACGAGTGGGTGGCGTTCACCAGCTCCAACGCCGTCAAGGCGGTGCGCGAGAAGTTCGAGGAGTACGGGCTCGACGCGCGGGCCTTCGCCGGGCTCAAGGTGGCCGCGGTGGGCGAGGCGACCGCGAAGGCGCTGGTCGAGTTCGGCGTCAAGCCCGACCTGCTGCCCTCGGGCGAGCAGTCGTCGGAGGGCCTGGTCGCCGAGTGGCCGCCCTACGACTCGATGCTCGACCCGATCAACCGGGTGCTGCTGCCCAGGGCCGACATCTCCACCGACACGCTCGTGGCCGGGCTGACCGAGCTGGGCTGGGAGTGCGACGACGTCACGGCGTACCGGACCGTGCGGGCGGCGCCGCCACCCGCGCCGATCCGCGAGGCGATCAAGGGCGGCGGGTTCGACGCGGTGCTGTTCACCTCGTCCTCGACCGTGCGCAACCTGGTCGGCATCGCCGGCAAGCCGCACAACGTCACCGTCATCGCGGTCATCGGCCCGCAGACGGCCAAGACGGCCGAGGAGTTCGGCCTGCGCGTGGATGTCATGGCGGACAAACCATCGGCCTCCGCGCTGGCCGCCGCCCTCGCCGAGTACGGTGCTAAGCAGAGGCAGGCGGCGATCGCCGCGGGTGACACCCCGCGTAAGCCCTCGCAGAACCGCCGTGGGGCACGCCGCCGCAAATAGGAGTTTCGTCACATGAGTGCTGAGTTCCCCGCCGCACGTCCGCGGCGGCTTCGCCGTACCCCTGTCATGAGACGGATGGTCGCGGGCACGCGCCTGCACCCGTCGCAGCTGATCCTGCCGGCCTTCGTCAAGGAGGGCCTCGCCGAGCCGCATCCCGTGGCCTCGATGCCCGGCGTCTACCAACACACCCGCGAGTCGCTGCGCAAGGCCGCCCACGAGGCGGCCGAGGCGGGCGTGGGCGGGCTGATCCTGTTCGGCATCCCGGCGGTGAAGGACGCCCGCGGTTCGGCGGGCGACGACCCCGACGGGATTCTCCAGCAGGCGTTGCGCGAGGTGAACGCCGAGGTCGGTGACGCGATCGTGGTGATGGCCGACACCTGCCTGGATGAGTTCACCGACCATGGGCACTGCGGGTTGCTGACTCCCGGCGGCGAGGTGGACAACGACGCCACGCTGGAGCGCTACGCCTCGATGGCGGTGGCGCAGGCCGAGGCCGGCTCCCAGATGATCGCCCCGAGCGGGATGATGGACGGCCAGGTGGGCGTGATCCGCGCCGCCCTGGACGGTGCGGGCTTCTCCCACCTGCCGATCATGGCCTACACGGCCAAGTACGCCTCGGCGTTCTTCGGCCCCTTCCGCGACGCCGCCGAGTGCGCGCCGCAGTTCGGCGACCGCGCCTCCCACCAGCAGGACCCCGCGGGGCCGCTGGAGGAGGCCATGCGTGAGGTACGTCTGGACCTCGCGGAAGGCGCCGACGTGGTCATGGTCAAGCCGGCGATGTCCTACCTCGACGTCATCCGCCAGTTCCGCGACAACGTGGACGTGCCCGTGGCGGCCTACCAGGTCAGCGGCGAGTACTCGATGATCGAGGCGGCCGCGGCCAACGGCTGGATCGACCGCGAGCGGATGATCATGGAGTCGCTGATCGGGATCCGGCGCGCCGGAGCCGACCTGATCCTCACCTACTGGGCCACCGAAGTGGCTCGGCGGCTCTAGGTGGGGGTTTCCCGCTCACCCCTGCGACCTGTGCGTTAGAGTGCGATAACAAGTGCTGGTGTGTCCCAGGTGGCGTGTTGGAGCCCCGGGGTCAGGGACCTCCTCAGGCGCGCGGGATTTTCGAACGGGAGTCACCATGGTCGGGGTACCACTCGCTCGGCGTACGCGGAAGCGGGCCGCGAAACTCACGCGCCCGACCAGGATCGACGCGGTGCTGGGCTATGCCGCTCTCGGGTGGCCCAGCGCGCCGGGGGCGCATCCGCTGCGGCACGGGTCGCGCGCGTGCTCCTGTGACCGCCTCGGCTGTCCGGACCCCGGCGCGCATCCGCTCTCCCCGGCCTGGCATCTGCAGGCCACGACCGACGCCACCCAGCTCACCCGCTGGTGGCAGCACGAGCCCGACGCCAATGTGATTCTCCCCACGGGACGCGTCTTCGACGTCTTCGACGTACCCCTGGCCGCCGGCCTCGCCGCGCTCACGCGCCTGGACGAAGCCGGCTCCCACTCAGGCCCGGTCGCCGCCAACGGCGACCGGGTTCTGTTTTATGTGGCCACGCGCGGCAATCCGGACGACGAGGACGAGTGGTGGTCCTGCCAGCTCGACTGCGATCCGGCGACCATCGACGACAACCCGGGGCTGCGCTGGCACTGCCGCGACAGCTACGTCCTCGCGCCGCCGTCCACGCTGCCCACCGGCCAGCCCGTCTCCTGGCTGCGCCCGCCGGACGGCCGCCCGCTTCCCGACCCGCTGCGCGTTCTGGAGCAGCTCACCGACTGACCGGGCTCGGGGGTCGGCCTCTACCCTGTAGGGGTGAGCCGCACTGACAAGTCTGAGAGCCTGTTCGACCGCGCCAGGACCATCGTGCCGGGCGGCGTGAACTCGCCCGTGCGCGCCTTCGGCGCCGTCGGCGGCACGCCGCGCTTCATGGCCGAAGGCAAGGGCCCCTACATCACCGACGTCGACGGCAACCGCTACGTCGACCTGGTCTGCTCCTGGGGGCCGATGATCCTGGGCCACCGTCATCCCGCCGTCGTCGAGGCCGTCTCCGCGGCGCTGTCCCACGGCATGTCGTACGGCACCGCCACCCCGGGCGAGGTCGAACTGGCCGAGGAACTGGTCTCCCGGGTGGCCCCGGTGGAGAAGATCAGGCTGGTCAGCTCCGGCACGGAGGCCACCATGAGCGCGGTGCGCCTGGCCCGCGGCTTCACCGGCCGTTCCAAGGTGGTGAAGTTCGCCGGCTGCTACCACGGCCACGTGGACGCCCTGCTGGCCTCGGCCGGCTCCGGCGTGGTGACGTTCGGGCTGCCCGACACCCCCGGCGTGACCGGCGCGTCGGCGGCCGACACGATCGTGCTGCCGTACAACTCGCGCGAGGCGGTCGAGGAGGCCTTCGCCGCCGCCGAGATCGCGTGTGTGATCACCGAGGCGTGCCCGGCGAACATGGGCGTGGTGCCGCCGGCGCCCGGCTTCAACGCGTTCCTGAAGGAGATCTGCGCCCGCAACGGCGCCCTGCTGATCGTCGACGAGGTGCTCACGGGCTTCCGCGTCTCCCGCTCCGGCTGGTACGGCCTGGACCCGGTCGACGCCGACCTGATGACCTTCGGCAAGGTGATGGGCGGCGGCCTGCCGGCGGCGGCGTTCGGCGGGCGGGCCGACGTGATGGCCAACCTGGCGCCCGAGGGCCCCGTCTACCAGGCGGGCACGCTGTCGGGCAACCCGCTGGCCTGCGCCGCCGGCCTGGCCACGCTGCGCAACCTCGACGAGGACGCCTACGCCCGCGTGGACGCCGCTGCCGCCACGGTCGCCCAGGCGGCCTCCGCGGCCTTCTCGGCCGAGGGCGTGCCGCACCGGCTGCAGGCGGCGGGCAGCCTGTTCTCGATCTTCTTCACCGACCGCGAGGTGACCGACTTCGACGGGGCCAGGAGCCAGAACACCGCCGCGTTCACCGCCTTCTTCCACGCCATGCTCGATCAGGGCGTCTATCTGCCGCCGTCGGCGTACGAGGCGTGGTTCCTGTCGGCCTCGCACGACGACGAGGCGTTGAACCGCATCGGCGACGCCCTGCCCGCCGCCGCCAAGGCCGCCGCGGCGGTGGCCTGACCCGGCCGGATATTCGCGGGCGGCGAGCCGGCGCGTCGGGTACCGTCGAAGACATGGTGATCACCTGGCGCCGGCTCGCCGAGGACGACTTCCCGCTGGTGAAGCAGTGGCTGGAGCGGCCGCACGTGGCCCGGTGGTGGAACCACGAGACCTCTGCGGAGGCCGTCGCGCGCGACTTCGGCCCGGCGGCCCGGGGCGAGGAGCCGTCGGAGGACCTGCTGGTCTTCCTCGACGGCCGCCCGCTGGGTCTGGTGCAGCGTTCCCGGTACGCCGACTACCCCGAGTACGCCGAGGAGCTGGCCCCGATCCTCGACGTGCCCGGCGGCGCCGTCAGCATCGACTACCTGATCGGCGACGAGGAGCAGGTGGGCAAGGGCCTGGGCCCGTCGATGATCCGCGCGATCGTCGAGTCGACCTGGGCGGACCCGGACGCGACGTGCGTGATCGTCCCGGTGTCCAAGGCCAACAGGGCCTCGTGGCGGGCGCTGGAGAAGGCGGGCCTGCGCCGGGTGGCGGAGGGCGAGCTGGAGCCGGACAACCCGGTCGACGACCGGGACCACGTCATCTACCGGCTCGACCGCCCGGCGGGCGCGAGCGCGGTCGAGGGTGACGGCGAAGGGGCCGAGCGGGGCCGCGTACCGGCGTAAAGGACGCCGCAGACGATGAGTACGGCCGCGCCCGCCTTCACCCAGCCGATGGGCTCGCCGACGAACAGCGCGGCCGAGGACATCCCGAACACCGGGATGAGCAGCGTGTAGGGGGCGACGACCGAGGCGTCGTAGCGGTGCAGCAGCCAGCCCCAGACGCCGAAGCCGCCGAGCGTGGAGATGAACGCCACGTAGCCCAGCGACAGCCAGCCCTCAAGCGGGGCGCTCAGCACGGGCACGCCTTCGACCGCGAACGTCAGCAGGAACAGCGGCGGTGTCGACAGGGCGCTCACCCACACCATGAAGCGCAGCGAGTCGGGCGGCGCGGCCCGGCGCTGCATGATCGTCCCGACGCTCCACGAGGCGGCGGCGGCCACGCACAGCGCGAACGCGCCGAACGGGCCCGAGGCGCCGAAGTCGACGGCGACGAGGACGAGGCCGCCGAGCGCGAGGGTCAGCCCGGTGATCCGGCGGCCGGTCAGCCGTTCGCCCAGCAGGATTACCGCGAAGACGACGGTGAAGAGCGACTGGGCCTGCAGGACCAGTGAGGCGAGGCCGGGCGGCATCCCCGCCCGCATGCCGATGAGCAGAAAGCCGAACTGACCCACTCCAACCGCCGCCGCGACACCCGCGACCCAGCGCCACGGTACGCCCGGCCGTCCCACGAACAAGAGCGCGGGGAAGGCGGCCAGGGCGAACCGGAGCGCCGCGTACAGCAAGGGCGGGAAGTGGCGCAGGCCCACTTCCATGACGACGAAGTTGAAGCCCCACACGGCCGCGAGGCCGACGGCGAGGGCCAGATGGCGCGGCCTCACTACTTGGAGGCGGGCTTCTGGGCGCGGATGCGCTGCTCGCGGGCCTGCTCGGCAAGCTTCTTGAGGTAGGAGGTCTCGGTCTTCTGTGCGGTGTTGTTTCTCATGCATATATTTTCTCTCGCTACACAATCAACCACAAGCGAGACTTTCTACGCTAAACCCTTTAGGATGGCTTACGAGAGGAGGCTCACATCGGATGCTGGATCTGAATCGGCTCAAAGCGCTGCACGCGGTGCACGTCTACGGCTCCGTGGGCGCCGCGGCCGACGCCCTCATGGTCACGCCCTCCGCGGTGTCGCAGCAGATCGCCAAGCTGGAGCGGGAGACCGGCTCGCGGCTCATGGAGCGCAACGGGCGCGGCGTGCGGCTCACCGACGCCGCCGGACTGCTCGCCGAGCACGCGGAGCGCATTCTGGCCCTGGTCGAGACCGCGGAGGCCGACTTCGAGGCGCTGCGCGGCGAGGTGGTCGGCAAGCTCCACGTCGGCTCCTTCCCGACGGCCGCCCGCGGCCTGATGCCGCCCGCGCTCGGCACGCTGCGCGAGCGCCATCCCGACCTGCAGATCCTGCTCAACGAGCGGGAGCCGGAGCGCGTGGTGCGCGAGGTCGCCAGGGGCGAGCTCGACCTGGGCGTCGTCCAGGACTGGCTCAACCGGCCCATGGCCATCCCCGACGGGCTGTCCAAGGCGATCCTGCTCGACGACATCGCCGACGTGATCCTGCCCGCCGACCACCCCCTGGCCGGCCGCAGGGAGATCGAGCTGGCGGAGCTGAGCGGCGAGCGGTGGATCAGCTCCTCGCCCGGCACCATCTGCCACGACTGGCTGGTCTACACGCTGCGCAGCGCCGACCTCGAACCCGAGATCGTCTCGATGGCCGACGAGTACCCGACGCAGATGGCGCTGGTCGCCGGCGGTCTCGGCTGCGCGATCGTGCCCAGGCTGGGCCGTGACTGCATGCCGTCGCGGGTGCGCGCGATCCCCACCCTGCCCCGGCAGACCCGCCGCATCTACGCCATCTGGCGCACCGACGCCGCCCGCCGTCCCGCCATCAGAGCCATGGTCGAAGCCCTGAAAGAGGCCGGAACCCTCAGCTGAGCGCGATCGTCACCACGCCGCCGAGGATCACCCCGGCGGCCAGGAGCCTGCGGCGCAGGTCGCCCTCGGCCAGCAGCCTGCCGCCGAGCAGGACCGCGATCAGCACGCTGATCTCCCGCGTCGGCGCCACCACGCTGACCGGCGCCATCGTGAACGCGAACAGCACCAGCAGGTAGGACAGCGGAATGAGCACGGCCGCGCCCAGCACCCGCCAGCGGTGCTCACGCCAGATCGCCCCGATCAGCAGCCGCCGCCCGCCCTTCAGCATCGCCGGGGTCAGCGCCAGCGCGCGCCCCGCCTCGCCCAGGTAGTTCAGCACCAGCGGCGCCACCGCGAACGCGCCGACCACCTGCGCGTCCCACACCGTGTACGCCGCGATGAACACCCCGGTCCCCAGCCCGAACCCCAGCCCACGGACGTCGGCCCTGCCGCCGCCGCTCATCATGAACACCCCGATCCCGACCAGCGCGATGCCCGCGACCCCCGCGATCCCTGGCCGCTCGCCCAGGAACAGCACCGCCACCAGGCTGGCCAGCATCGGCCCGGTACCCCGCGCCACCGGATACACCGTCGACAGGTCGCCGTAGCGGTAGCCGCGCTGCAGCAGCACGAAGTAGCCGAGGTGCAGCGCCGTGCTGACGCAGACCACCGCCACGTCGCTCCACCGCACCGGAGTGCCCGTGACGAGCAGGAACCCGGCGAACACCGGACCCCACATGACGGTCGAGGCGACCGCGACCAGCCAGAGGAAGATCAGGCCGTCGGCCTGGGAGGCCTTCTTGCTGAGGAGGTTCCAGGTGGCGTGCGCCACGGCGGCGACGAGGACGAGAGCGAGGGCCCAGGCGTTCAAGCGGTGAGCTCCTTCCGGGTGTGCGGATAGGAGCCTCCAGGCTTTTGTCCCGTCAGCTGTACGGCCCAGGGCCGCGGCGCCGCTCGGACCTGTCTCCCCGGCCCTGGTTGTGGTTCATCAGGGCGGACCGGAACGCGGAACCCTAGGCGCAGTCAAGGCGACTTTACCGTCGGTGCCCTTTTCGGACGAGACCGGGTCGCCTATCGGCGCCATCGAAACGGATAGGCTGTGCCACACCATGGCTGAGACCACCGTCGTTCACCTGCTGCGCCACGGTGAGGTGCACAACCCCCACGGCATCCTTTACGGCAGACTGCCCGGCTACCACCTGTCCGAGACAGGTCAGCAGATGGCCGAGATGGTCGCCAAGGCCCTCGCGGGCCGCGACATCGTGGCCCTGTACTCCTCCCCGCTGGAACGTGCCCGCGAGACCGCCGCACCGCTGGCCACCGCGCTCGGGCTGACCGTGGAGCCCGACGAGCGGCTGGTGGAGGCGGGCAACCTCCTGGAGGGCCGTACCGTCGGCGCGGGCCTGGCGATCCTGCGCAACCCGCGTAACTACCGTTACTTCTACAACCCGTGGCGGCCGTCGTGGGGCGAGCCGTACCTGGAGATCGTCCAGCGGATGCGCACGATGATCGAGGACGCCCGCGCCGCCGCGCGGGGGCACGAGGTGGTGCTGGTCAGTCACCAGCTTCCGATCTGGGCGATCAGGCTCGCGGCCGAGGGACGCCGGTTGTCGCCCGACCCGCGGCGGCGTCAGTGCGCCCTGGCCAGCCTCACCAGCCTCACCTTCGACCAGGACCGGCTGATCAGCGTCGGCTACAGCGAGCCCGCCGGATCTCTGCGGAAAGGTCAGCGTTGAGCCCTGGTGTTCGGGGCGTGCGACCTCGCCGGTAGAGTTGCAAGCTCTACCGGTTGTAGTACAAGGAGATCATCCTCCCGTGCGCGCGACGTCACTCTCCCTCGCCCTGCTGACTGTTCTGGTCGCGGGGTGCGCGGGCAACCAGAGCGGCCAGCCGCAGGCCGGTGACACCCGCTTCATCGCCGGCGACGGCAAGATGCAGGTCTTCCCCGCCGCCGAGCGCAAGCCCGCCCCCGCCGTCGAAGGACCGACGCTCGACGGCGGCACCGCCTCGCTGGCCGGGCACAAGGGCAAGGTCGTGGTGATCAACTTCTGGGCGTCCTGGTGCGGGCCCTGCCGGGCCGAGGCGCCGGTGCTCAAGGACGTCGCGGCCAAGACCAAGGCCAGCGGCGTGGAGTTCCTCGGCATCGACTTCAAGGACCGCAAGGCCGACGCGATCGCGTTCGAGCGCACCGAGCAGTCCGGCTACCCGAGCATCTTCGACCAGCCCGGCGAGGTGGCGCTGTCCTTCCAGGGCACGGTGCCGCCGGCGGCCATCCCGTCCACGCTGATCATCGACAAGCAGGGCAGGATCGCGGCCAGGGCGCTGGGCGCGGTGAAGTTCTCCGACCTGATGAACACCGTCACCAAGGTCCGCGATGAATGAGGTCGTGGCCTCGGGGTCGCTCCTGCTGGCCGTCCCGATCGCGGTGCTCGCCGGGATCGTGTCGTTCCTGTCGCCGTGCGTGCTTCCGCTGGTGCCGGGCTACCTGTCGTACGTGACCGGGATGAGCGCCGACCCCAAGCGCGGGCGGCTGGTGCTGGGCACAGTGCTGTTCGTGGCCGGGTTCGCGGTGGTGTTCGTGCTCAGCGGGGCGCTGTTCGGCGGGCTCGGCTCGCTGGTGCTGGGCAACGCCCAGGTGATCACGCGGGTGCTTGGGGTTTTGACGATCCTGCTCGGGCTGGCCTTTCTCGGGCTCGTGCCGGGATTCATGCGGGACGTGCGCATCCATCGCAAACCCGCCGCGGGGCTGGCCGGGGCGCCGCTGCTCGGCGTCGTGTTCGGGCTCGGCTGGACGCCGTGCATCGGCCCGACGCTGGCCGTCGTGCTCGCGCTCGGGCTGAACGAGGGCAGCGCGGCGCGCGGCGCGACCCTGGCCGTCTTCTACGCGCTGGGGCTCGGGCTGCCGTTCGTCGGCGCGGCGCTGGCGTACAGCAAGGCGCTGCGGACGTTCGCGGCGATCCGTAAGCACTCCCAGCTCATCACCCGCATCGGCGGGGGCATGATGGTCGCCGTCGGAGTCCTTCTCGTCACCGGGTTGTGGGGACAGATGATCGCGAGCCTGCAGGGGCTCATCGGCGGATTCCAGCCGGTGATCTGATGGCCGTTCAGGAGATGGAGAAGCAGGCGCCCAAGCCGCCCGGGTTCGGCCCGGTGGCCTGGCTGCGCTGGACGTGGCGCACGCTCACCTCGATGAAGACGGCGCTGCTCCTGCTGTTCCTGTTCGCGCTGGGCTCGATCCCCGGCTCGCTGATCCCGCAGCGCGGCGTCGAGCCGGACAAGGTCGCGCAGATCTACATCAACGACCCGGTCCGCGCCGAGTGGTACGAGCGCTTCCAGCTCTTCGACGTCTTCAACTCGGTCTGGTTCGCCGCGATCTACCTGCTGCTGTTCGCCTCGCTGGTCGGCTGCATCGTGCCGCGGACCACGACGTACTTCAAGGAACTGCGGCGCAAGCCGCCGGCCGCCCCCCGCCACCTGTCGCGCCTGCCCCACCACACGGTCCTCGACGAGGGGCTCACCGTGGAGGTGGCCGCCCGCAGGCTGCGCAAGCTGCGCTTTCGCGTCGACACCGGTGACGGCTGGGTCTCGGCGGAGAAGGGCTTCCTGCGCGAGACCGGCAACCTGCTCTTCCACATCTCCCTGCTCGGCCTGCTGGTCGCCGTGGGCATCGGCGCGGTGTTCGGCTACCGGGGCAACGTGCTGGTCGTGGAGGACGAGGGCTTCGCCAACACCGTCGCCGCCTACGACCGGTTCATGCCGGGCAACCAGGTCTCGGCCGAGTCGCTGGAGCCGTTCTCCTTCACGCTCGACGAGTTCAAGGCCTCCTACCAGGTCGGCGGCGACCCGACGAAGGTCGGCCAGCCGCTCGACTTCTCCGCCCACCTCAAGGTCAGCGACGCGCCCGGCGCGCCCAAACGCGACTACGAGCTGAAGGTCAACGAGCCGCTGGAGATCAACGGCACCCAGACCTACCTGATCGGCAACGGCTACGCGCCCTTCTTCCGCATCACCGACGGCAAGGGCCAGGTCGCCTTCGAGGGCGCGGTCCCGTGCCTGATCGAGTTCCCGGCCACCCGGGTCTCCGGCTGCGTGCTCAAGGCGCCCGACGCCCAGCCGGGTCAGCTCGGCTTCCTCATGCGCTTCCTGCCGACCATCGCGCCGGCCCAGGGCGGCGGCTACACCTCAAGCTTCCCCGGCGACCTCATGCCGAGGGTTCAGGTCCTCGGCGCCTTCACGGGCGACTTCGGGGTGCGCTCGGGAAGACCTCAGTCGGTGTACGAGCTCGCGCCGCCCGATGTCATGAAGAAGCTCAAGCCGCTGGTCATGGGCTCCACGGCACCTGAGCCGCTGGCCCCCGGCCAGTCGTTCGACCTGCCAGACGGGCTCGGCAAGCTGGAGTTCGTCGAGGTCAAGGAGTGGATGACGCTCCAGATCGCCTACGATCCCGGCCGCGTGCCCGCCCTGCTCGCCGCCGGTCTCGCCACCGTTTCCATCGTGTTCTCGCTGGTGATCCGCCGCCGCCGTGTGTTCGTCCGGGTCAAGGACGGCGCGGCGGAGGTGGGCGGTCTCACCCGTACCGAGGGCTCCGCCGCGGGCTTCACCGAGGAGTTCGCCGACATCGTCAAGGTCCTATCAGCTGGAGACAAGGATGTCCGCTGAAGTACTGGCCGAGGCGAGCGACCAGCTCGTCGTCGGCGCCGTGCTCCTCTACCTCGCCGCCATGATCGGCTTCGCTCTGGAGCTGGCCTACGGCAGGGCCCGTACCGACGCGCCCGCCAAGGGCCGCGTCAGGCAGCCCGCGACCGTCGGCGCCCCGCTGGACGAGGCTCCCGACCAGGTCGTGGCTCCCGCCGATCCCGAGCCGCCCGCCTGGGCGGGCACCGCGGGCAAGGTGGGGATGGCCCTGGCCTGGGTCGGCTGGGGGGCCAACACCGCCGCCATCGTCACCCGCGGGCTGGCGGTGGAGCGCTGGCCCTGGGGCAACATGTACGAGTTCGTGGTCGCCATCTGCATGGCCGCCGTGACCGCGTTCCTGGCCACGCAGCTGCGCGCCAACGTGCGCTTCCTCGGCCCGTTCGTCATGGTCGTGGCGGTGCTCGGGCTCGGCGCCGCGGTGAAGTTCCTCTACACCGCCGCCGGTCCCGTGGTGCCCGCGCTCAACTCCTACTGGATCGCCATCCACGTCTCCGCCGCGATCCTGGCCAGCGGCCTGTTCATCGTGGCCGGCGCGGCCGGCGTGCTCTATCTCATCCGTGGCGACGGCCTCTCACGCCTGCCCACGCGCGCCGACCTGGAGCGGGTCGCGCACCGCGCGATCGTCGTGGCCTTCCCCATCTGGACCTTCGCCGTGATCGCCGGCGCGCTGTGGGCCGACAAGGCGTGGGGGCGCTACTGGGGCTGGGACCCCAAGGAGGTCTGGTCGTTCATCACGTGGGTGGCCTACGCCGCCTACCTGCACGCCAGGGTCACGGCCGGGTGGCGCGGCAGGGCCGCCACGATCGTGCAGCTCGTCGCCTTCGCCTGCCTGATGTTCAACCTGGTCGGCGTCAACATCTTCCTCGGCGGCATGCACAGCTACGCCGACGTCGGCAACTAGCCGCAGGAGCTCACTCCTCCCCGCGCATCCGCTTGTCGAGGTCGCGCAGGAACTCCGGGTCGTCCTCCGGTCCCTTGGGCGGATCCTGGCGCGGCGGCGCCGGGCGCCGCGGCATGCGCAGGGGACCGTCCTCGGCGCCGCCGCGGGCGGGCCTGCCGAGCAGGAACCACAGAATCCCGCCCACCACGGGGACGAGGATGATGACGAGCACCCAGAGGGTCTTTGGCACGTTCCGCACCTCGTCCTCCGGCGTCGTGATGACGTCGAACAGGGAGTAGAGCCAGAAAGCCAGCACCGCCAGGGTGACCAGGACACCTGCCATGCCCGAACTGTAAGCCATCCGAGGCGTGATCGTGCTTGCTCGGTGTCCCATTTCGGATGACTCGGGAAGATCGGCCGCGTACCGTGGAACCGGATCAGGTGGAGCGGCGGGGTTTCACCTGATGGGCAGGGTGTCTAGGGGTGAGATGGCCTTCTCCAGCGACAAGGGCCGGCATCGACGTGGACGTTGGTGGCGGCGCGGGTCCTACCTCTTCTCGCGCCGTGGTGACGCGCCGCCGGAGGCGGACCGCTCGTTCTGGTCCCGTGACACGCCCGCGGAGGGCTTTCGCGAGGCCGAACGGAAGCGTGCGGAGAGGTCAGCCGGGGCAGACGGGCCGCCCTTCCGGGCACAGCCGCAGGCCGAGCGGAGCGTGTGGCCGTTCCGAAGACGCGAGCGCGTCGAGCGCGCGGAAGAGGCGGAGCAGGCGCGGCGACCCGAGCGGGCCGACGAGCCCGGCTGGCGGCGCGAGCGGCTGCCCGCCGCGGTCGTGGAGCGGCCGCAGTACACCTGGCACGACTTCGAGCTCACCGACCTGCCGCCGCGC
Organism: Nonomuraea sp. NPDC059023; assembly: GCF_042740095.1. NCBI lineage: Bacteria > Bacillati > Actinomycetota > Actinomycetes > Streptosporangiales > Streptosporangiaceae > Nonomuraea > Nonomuraea sp. NPDC059023. The sequence goes on from NZ_JBHYIO010000026.1 coordinate 148,389, forward strand.
GCGCAGCCCAACCGGCCCGACGCGCCCGTCCAGGCGGACGGCTTACGCCACTGCGGCGAGTTGGAGGCCGTCCTGCACCGTCAGTGGGACGCCCGGCTCGGTCCGCCCTCGCCGGAGGCCGTGCGCGCCGTGGAAAGCCTCGCCCGGTTGCCCGAACGGCTGAAGCGCAAGCTCGCCATCGGACTCGAAGGCATCTACGTCGGCGCCGGCGGCGTCCCCGACCTCGACGACATGGGCTATCTGCGCGGCGCCCCCCTGCCCTCCGGCAAGGCCTCCTGGGACATCTGCGCCGGCGCGTACGGCGACCGCAAGATCGTCGTAGGCGATCGGCCCTCTCCCACCCCCGACGTGATGATGCACGAGGTCGGCCACGCCCTCGACGACATCGACTCCCCGCATGGCGATTGGGTCTCCGACTTGCCCGAGTTCGTGGCACTCTACGAGAAGGCCGCTCCCATGCTGGCCTCCGCCTTCCACCGGCAGGGCGGGGGGCTCGGCCGCAAGGAGTTCTTCGCGGACGCCTTCGCCGCGATCTCCTCGCGCCAGCGTCCCGCGCTGGTCGACATGCTGGGCGGTGACACGCGGATGGCCCTCGACGTCATGTTGTTCTTCAACCGGCGCTACGGAATCTAGGTGATGAGCGATGTACGTCATCCGGCTCGCTGACGGGACCCTGCGCGTGCCGCAGAGCCTGACCAGTGAAGACGGGCGTCTCATCGGCAACGCGTATGTGGAACTGGAGCCCGGGGATCCCGACTACGAGCGATGGCTGCCGGAGTCGTGCACCGAGGAGGAGGCGGCCGAGCGGCGTGCGCGCTGGGCGGCGGAGAACGACGAGCTGGAACAGGAGTTCCTGGCCTTCAAGGCGGAGCAGGAGGACGCCTGACATCGGGGGACAACCCTGACCGACGGGGGGTGGTGGTCACCGCGACGGCCTGAGGGGTGGAGGCCGGGTCGTGGTTCGGGTCGTCCGGGCAATGTACGTAGAGGGCGTGGGCACGCGTGCCGGGATTCAGCGCGGGGTGGGGCGCTCGTTTCGGTCCTCGGCCACGGGGGGCCGGGCCGTACCGGCGAGAAGAGCGTGCCTGTGGGATCCGTGGCGGTGATCCTGCGGCGCAGGATCACCGACCTGACGGAACGTCAAACGCGCGGGGACTCACCTGCCGGCCGTTCGGCCGTAAGAACGTCCTCGCCTCTAAGAAGGGCGTGCACTTCCGACTCGCGGAAGCGACGGTGCCCTCCGGGGGTGCGGATACTGCTGATGCGGCCTGCCGCAGCCCAGCGTGTAACCGTCTTTGGGTCTACCCGGAAGAGGGCGGCAACCTCTCCTGGGGTCAGCAGACGCTCGCTGCTACTCTCCACCAATCTCTCCCCCTCGCATCCCGCTTCCTGCCAGCGGGCGGACAGGTAACCAGTGTGTCGAGCGAAGCCTGATTTATCCGTGGTTTTCGACAAAGATCACGGGTTGTTATCGGCTGACTGCCCGATTGTTATATGATAGAGCCTCTTTGGGGCTCTCGTGGGTGTTTCTTTACGAAACACCCTGACTGGGAACAGTAGCAGTGCTCGCGCCCGATGCGAAGAGCGGCAGCGGGTACGGCTCGCAGGGGCACGACCAGGAGCGAGTAGCCTCTGACCTGTGCATCCCGTTCTCGTTTACACCGCGTCGCGCATCGGCTTGTTCATCGTGACCCTCGGTGTCCTGTACTTGCTCGGACTGCAAAATCCGCTGGTGCTGATCCTGGTGGCTTTCCTGATCAGCGGTGTGGCCAGCTACGTCCTGCTGTCCAAGCAGCGTGACGCCATGAGCGCCCGCATCAGCGACAAGATCAACCGGCCTAAGCCGCAGGACGACTAGGGCAGAGGGAACATGCCAATCCGGGCATGGTACTCCCGTCCGAGTCGAGTTGTGTCACTACCAACGAGTAGTCCGCGGCTGTACGCCAGAAATGCCTTGACGCCGATACCGCGTTCACGTCCCGGATTCCACGCCAGCGCCTTTCCGGTGCGCGGATCGAGGGCGGCGATGCCCTCTCTGGGCACGGCGCCGGGCCCCGCCGAGTCACGGCCGCGCGGGTTGTTCATCCAGCGCTGATGCCCGCCCACGTAGACGGCCGCGCCGGTCGCCGCGACCGAGTAGAGCGAGTCGCCGCCGGTGTGGTTCACCCAGGTCGGCCGGACGCGCTGGCTCCTGGTGTAGGTCTCGAACCTGGCCGCGCTGTCGCACAGGCGCCGCGGGTCGCCGTTGCCGCCGGTCGTGACGACCACGAAATAGTCGCCTCCGGGTGACAGGTCGAGGCCGCGGACATAGGTGGGGAAGACGTCCTGGCACTTCGGCTCGTACGCGGCCGTGCGCCAGTTGGCCACCCGGGGCGTCGACGAGGAGATGTCGATCACGCCGAGCTGGGGCCGCGGCTCGCCGTCGAGCGTGGTGAAGCTGCCGTCGACCACCAGCCGGTCGGCGCTCGCGGCCAGCGCGTGAACCTTGACCTTGGGGGTGCGGGGCAGGCCGGGCTCGATGGTGAAGCGCGGGTCGGCGGCGCCGGTCGTGGCGTCGAGCCTGGCCAGGGCGGTTCTCGGCGAGGTGAAGTCGCCGCCGGTGTAGAGGTGGGCGCCGCGCCTGGCCAGCGTGGTCACGACGCCGCCGGACACGCGCGGGGCGAAGCCGCGTACCGTCGAGCCGTCGGACAGGCTCAGGCGGGTCAGGGCGCGCGCCCGTGTGCGGTTGACGGACGGGAAGTCGCCGCCGACGTAGACGGTGCCGCCGGCGCCGGCGGCCAGCGCGTGGACCGGACCGGCGACGTCAGGGGCGAAGCCGGGCAGGACGGCGCCGGTGGCCAGGTCGAAGGCGAAGAGGTTGCTCCGGGGGAGGGTGGTCGTGCGTCTCGCGTCGGCTACCTCGCTGAACGAGCCGCCGACCACCACGGTGCCGCCCACCAGGGCGATGGTGTTGACGATGCCGTCGAGGACGTGGGGGGTGGTGTCGGCCGGGTTGGCGGACACCACGCGGGTGTGCGTGACAGGGGCCATCGTGATGACCGCTGCAAGGGTGACACGCGCGAACATTCGCCAAGTTCTAGCAGACGGTGCGTTATGGAGTGGCTACTTTCCGTTCATTGTCGGGATAGGGCACACGCGATGAGGGCCTTACGGGCGGGGGCAATAGGCTTGACGCATGACCCGCGCTCAGTTGGACAAGCAGCCGCACGAGGTCGCCGCGATGTTCGATCGCACGGCCCGGCGCTATGACCTCGTCAACGATGTGATCTCGTTCGGTCAGGTGCGCTACTGGCGCAAGGCGGTCGCCGCGGCCGTGGACGCGGGGCCGGGAGAGGTGGTCCTCGACCTGGGCGCGGGGACGGGCACCTCCACCGACAGCTTCACCACGCTGGGCGCGCGGGCGATCGCCTCCGACTTCTCGCTGGGCATGCTCCAGACCGGCGTGCGCCGCCACGGGGGCAACGCGCTCAGCGGCCCCGGGATCCCGTTCGTCGCGGGTGACGCGATGCGGCTGCCGTTCGCCGACGACAGCTTCGACGCGGTGACGATCTCGGTGGCGCTGCGCAACGTGCACGACACCCCCGTGGCGCTGCGCGAGATGCTGCGCGTCACCAAGCCGGGCGGCCGGCTGGTGATCATGGAGTTCTCGCACGTGACCGTCAAGTCGTTCGACCTCTTCTACCGCGAGTACCTGATGAAGATGCTGCCCAAGGTGGCCAAGGTCCTCGGCTCCAACGACGACTCCTACGAGTATCTGGCCGAGTCCATCAGAGACTGGCCGGACCAGCCGTCGCTGGCGCGGATCATCCAGGAGGCCGGCTGGGAGCGTGTCGCCTGGCGCAACTTGAGCCTCGGCATCGTCGCCATGCACCGCGGCTTCAAGCCCGCCTCATGAACGAACCCCCCGACTGCCACTTTGCCCCGCAAAAGCGTTAGACTGCGGGCCGACAAGTTTGTGAAGGGGTTCACAAAGGAACGAAGGCGCCATACCCCACGGCCTTCGAGTGTGTAGGACAGGACAGGACAGTCCAGTGACCGTGCCAGCAGCCATACGCCAAGCGCAGGAGCTCGCCACGAGAGAGCGAGGCACGATGCCAACGAGTGGTGAGCGGGCGCGACCATGAACACAGTTGACGCTGACGTCATCGTCGTCGGCGCCGGTCCCTCAGGCTCCGCGACCGCGTATTACCTGGCCCGAGCAGGGCTGGACGTGCTCCTCCTGGAGAAGACGCGTTTCCCCAGGGAGAAAGTCTGCGGAGACGGCTTGACCCCACGCGCGGTCAAGCAACTGCAGAACATGGGCGTCGACATCGACGGGCCCGGCTGGATCAGGAACAAGGGACTGCGGGTCGTCGGCGGCGGGCTCCGCTTCGAGCTCGACTGGCCGCAGCTCGACAGCTTCCCCGACTTCAGCCTGGTCCGCACCCGCCAGGACTTCGACCAGATCATGGCCGCCCACGCGGTGAAGGCCGGGGTACGCCTCATGGAGGGCGTCAACGTCACCGGCCCGATCCTGGACGATCGCAGCGGGCACGTGACCGGTGTCACCACCAAGGACGGCGCGACCTACCGCGGCCGCCTCGTGGTCGCCGCCGACGGGAACAGCACGCGCATGGCGCTCGGGATGGGGCTGCACAAGCGCGAGGACCGTCCGATGGGCGTGGCCGTACGCACCTATTTCCAGAGCCCGCGCCACGACGACGACTACCTCGAGACGTGGCTCGAACTGTGGGACCAGGACACGCTGCTGCCGGGCTACGGGTGGATCTTCCCCGTCGGCGACGGCACCAGCAACGTCGGGCTCGGCCTGCTCAACACCAGTGACGCCTTCGGCAAGATCGACTACCGTGAGCTGCTCAAGCGGTGGTGCAGGAACATGCCCGCCGAATGGGCCTTCACCGAGGAGAACATGACGGGGCCGATCCGCGGTGCGGCCCTGCCGATGGCCTTCAACAGGCAGCCGCACTACACCCGCGGCCTGGTGCTCGTCGGCGACTCCGGCGGCGCCATCAATCCGTTCAACGGCGAGGGCATCGCCTACGCCATGGAGACGGGCGAGATCGCGGCCGAGGTGATCGCGAAGGCGCTTCGCGGTACCACCCCCGCGCAGCAGGAACGTATCCTGCGCACGTACCCGCAGGTCCTCAAGGACGCGTATGGCGGATATTTCACCTTGGGCAGATTGTTCGTCGAAGCGATCGGGAAGCCAGGTGTGATGAGCTTCGGTACGAGGCACGGGCTGCCTCACCCGAGGCTGATGCGCTTCGCGCTCAAACTCCTTGGTAATCTCACCGACCGGCGAGGCGATGCGTCAGACAGGATCATCAACGCACTCTCGAAGGTCGCCCCACCAGCATGAACCGCAGACCCACCCGGCAAACTTATAGGTCAGACTGCGCGCCCGCGCGCGTTGCGACAGAAGAGGAGGCGTAGCGATGGACCTTTATGTGCCCATCCTGGTGCTCGCCATTCTCGCGGGAGGCTTCGCGATCTTCTCGGTCGCGGTCGCTCCCTTCACCGGTCCCAAGCGCTGGAACCGCGCCAAGCTTGACGCCTACGAATGCGGCATCGAGCCGACGCCCCAGCCTGTCGGTGGCGGACGCTTCCCGCTGAAATACATGATCACCGCGATGCTGTTCATCGTGTTCGACATCGAGATCATCTTCCTTTATCCGTGGGCGGTCTCCTTCGCCCCGCTGAAGGGCGCCGACGGCCAGGTGATCGCCTCGGGCCTCGGGGTGTTCGCGCTGGTCGAGATGGTGCTGTTCATCGTCACCGTGCTTGTCGCCTATGCGTACGTGTGGCGCCGCAAGGGTCTGGACTGGGACTGATTATGGGACTTGAAGAGAAACTCCCCAGCGGGTTCATCCTCACCACGGTCGAGCAGGCCGCCGGTTGGGCGCGCAAGAACTCCGTGTGGCCGGCCACCTTCGGCCTCGCATGTTGCGCCATCGAGCTGATGGCCACCGGTGGCCCCCACTTCGACCTGGCGCGCTTCGGCATGGAGCGCGCTTCGGCGTCTCCCCGCCAGGCCGACCTGATGATCGTCGCCGGTCGCGTGTCGCAGAAGATGGCGCCGGTCGTGCGCCAGATCTACGACCAGATGGCCGAGCCCAAGTGGGTCATCTCCATGGGCGTGTGCGCCTCCAGCGGCGGCATGTTCAACAACTACGCCATCGTGCAGGGCGTGGACCACATCATCCCGGTCGACGTCTACCTGCCCGGCTGCCCGCCGCGGCCGGAGATGCTGATCGACTCGATCGTGAAGCTGCACGACAAGATCCAGAACATGAAGTTCGGCGCGCACCGCAAGAAGCAGATCGACGAGCTCGAACTGCAGGCCCTGCGCACGCTTCCGCTGATCGACCAGGGGGCGGGCAAATGAGCGACAACCTCCCCGAGGTACCGGGGACCGAGCCGCCGCAGACGCCGATCGCCCGGCAGGGCATGTTCGGCGCGCACGACACCGGTGACACCTCGGGCTACGGCGGCCTCGTCGTACGGCGGGCCCCCGAACTGTCCACCCCCCGCCCCTTCGGCGGCTACTTCGACGCCCTGGTCGACACCCTCGACCTGGACGACGCCATCGAGCGCGTCGTCGTCGACAGGGGCGAGCTGACCCTCCACGTCAAGCGCGAGCGCCTGGTGGAGGTCCTGCAGAAGCTGCGCGACGACGCCGCCCTGCGCTTCGAGCTGTCGCTCGGCGTGACCGGCGTGCACTACCCGCACCTGCAGGGCGAGGAGCTTCACTCGGTCGTCCACCTGGTCTCGATCACCCACAACACCCGGGTGCGCGTCGAGACCTGCGCGCCGGACGACGACCCGCACATCCCGTCGTCGGTCGCCGTCTACCCGACGCACGACTGGCACGAGCGCGAGGCGTACGACTTCTTCGGCATCGTCTACGACGGCCACCCCGCGCTGACGCGGATCATGATGCCGGACGACTGGGACGGTCACCCCCAGCGCAAGGACTACCCGCTGGGCGGCATCCCGGTCGAATACCGCGGCGCCACGATCCCCGCGCCGGACGAGAGGAGGTCCTACTCGTGAGCACGGGCTATGACGAGGCGACCGAGGGCAAGGTCTACTCGGTCAGCGGCGGCGACTGGGACGAGGTCGTCACCAGCGCGCGCGACTCCGAGGAAGAGCGCCTGGTCATCAACATGGGCCCGCAGCACCCGTCCACGCACGGCGTGCTCCGCCTGGTCCTGACTCTCGACGGTGAGACGGTCACCGAGGCGCGCGGCGTCATCGGCTACCTGCACACCGGCATCGAGAAGAACATGGAATACCGGACGTGGACCCAGGGGACCACGTTCGTGACCCGCATGGACTACCTCGCGCCGATCTTCAACGAGACCGCGTACTGCATGGGTGTGGAGAAGCTGCTCGGCGTCACCGACCAGATCCCCGCGCGGGCCCAGGCGATCCGCGTGATGATGATGGAGCTCAACCGCATCGCCTCGCACCTGGTCGCGATGGGTACGTTCGGCATGGAGCTGGGCGCGACGACGCCGTTCCTGTTCGGCTACCGCGACCGCGAGCTGATCATGGATCTGTTCGAGTACATCACCGGCCTGCGCATGAACCACGCCTACGTACGGCCGGGCGGCGTCAGCGTCGACCTGCCCGCGGGCGCCGTGGACAAGGTGGGCGAGTTCCTCAAGGAGATGCCCAAGCGGATCAAGGACGTCCGCAAGCTTCTCGACGAGAACCCCGTCTACGTCCGCCGCACCAGGGACGTCGGCTACCTCGACCTGACCGGCTGCATGGCGATGGGCGTCACCGGCCCGATCCTGCGCGCCGCCGGCCTGCCCTGGGACCTGCGCAAGTCGCAGCCCTACAGCGGCTACGAGACCTACGACTTCGAGGTCGCCACCGAGCGCGGCTGCGACGTCTACTCCCGCTACCTGGTGCGCATGAAGGAGATGGAGGAGTCCCTCAAGATCATCGAGCAGGCTCTCGACCGGATCGCCGGTCCGCTCAAGGGCAAGCCCGTGATGGTCGAGGACAAGAAGATCGGCTGGCCGGCGCAGCTCGCGCTGGGCCCCGACGGCCTCGGAAACTCGCCCGACCACATCGCGCACATCATGAGCAGCTCCATGGAAGCCCTGATCCACCACTTCAAGCTGGTGACCGAGGGCTTCCGGGTGCCGGCCGGCCAGGCGTACGCCTCGATCGAGTCGCCCAAGGGCGAGCTCGGCGCGTACGTGGTCAGCGACGGCGGCACCCGGCCCTATCGCGTGCACTTCCGCGAGCCCTCCTTCACGAACCTGCAGGCCTTCCCCGCCATGACGGAAGGCGGCCAGGTCGCCGACGTGATCGCCGCGGTGGCTTCTATCGACCCGGTTATGGGAGGTGTTGACCGGTGAGCTATTCACCGGAGGTCCGCGAGCGTCTTGAGCGGGACGCGAAGGAGATCATCGGGCGTTACCCGAAGACTCGTTCCGCGCTGCTGCCCCTGCTGCACCTGGTGCAGTCGGAGGAGGGCTACGTCTCCGACGACGGCCACGAGTTCTGCGCGGAGATCCTGGGCCTGAGCAAGGCCGAGGTGGTGGGCGTCTCGACGTTCTACACCATGTACAAGCGCCGCCCGGCCGGAGACTTCCACGTCGGCGTCTGCATCAACTCCCTGTGCGCCGTCATGGGCGGCGACCAGATCTGGGAAGAGCTGTCGGAGCACGTCGGCGTCGGTCACGAAGAGGCGACCGCCGACGGCAAGGTCTCGCTTGAGCGCATCGAGTGCAACGCGGCCTGCGACTTCGCCCCGGTCATGATGGTCAACTGGGAGTTCTTCGACAACCAGACGCCCGACTCGGCCAAGCAGCTCGTCGACGACCTGCGTGACGGCAAGAGCATCTCGCCGACCCGCGGCCCGAAGAAGCTCTGCACCTTCAAGGAGGCCTCGCGCGTGCTCGCCGGGCTGCCCGACGAGCTGGCGGGCGACGGCCCCTCGGCCGCCGGCGCCTCGCTGGAGGGCCTCAAGGTCGCCAAGGCCAACGGATGGAAGGCCCCTGAGGCATGACGACTACGCTGACGCCGGTCCTGACCGCCAACTGGGACCAGCCCAACTCCTTCACGCTCGAGGGCTACGGGCCCTACGAGGCGGCGAAGAAGGCCCTGGCCATGGATCCCGACGCGGTCATCCAGGCCGTCAAGGACTCCGGCCTGCGCGGCCGCGGCGGCGCGGGCTTCCCCACCGGCATGAAGTGGGGCTTCATCCCGCAGGGTGACGGCAAGCCCCACTACCTCGTCGTCAACGCCGACGAGTCGGAGCCGGGCACCTGCAAGGACATCCCGCTGATGATGGCCAACCCGCACTCGCTGGTCGAGGGCATCATCATCACGTCCTACGCCATCCGCGCCAACCACGCCTTCATCTATGTACGCGGCGAGGTGCTCCACGTCATCCGCCGGCTGCACGCGGCCGTGCGCGAGGCGTACGAGAAGGGCTACCTCGGCAAGGACGTCTTCGGCTCCGGCTATGACCTCGACCTGGTCGTGCACGCGGGCGCTGGGGCGTACATCTGCGGCGAGGAGACGGCGCTGCTCGACTCGCTCGAAGGGCGTCGCGGTCAACCTCGGCTCAAGCCCCCGTTCCCGGCCGTGGCGGGCCTGTACGCCTCGCCTACTGTCGTGAACAACGTGGAGTCGATCGCCAGTGTTCCCTCGATCGTCACCAACGGCGCCGACTGGTTCGCCGGGATGGGCACGGAGAAGTCGAAGGGCTTCGGCATCTTCTCGCTGAGCGGGCACGTCACGCGGCCCGGCCAGTTCGAGGCGCCGCTGGGCATCACGCTGCGCGAACTGCTCGACATGGCCGGCGGCATCCGCGCGGGCCACGAGCTCAAGTTCTGGACCCCGGGCGGCTCCTCCACGCCGATCTTCACCGCCGAGCACCTGGACGTGCCGCTCGACTTCGAGCAGGTCGGTCTCAAGGGCTCGATGCTCGGCACCCGCGCGCTGCAGATCTTCGACGAGACCACCTGCGTGGTCAGGACCGTGCTGCGCTGGACGGAGTTCTACGCCCACGAGTCCTGTGGCAAGTGCACGCCCTGCCGCGAGGGCACCTACTGGCTCAAGCAGGTGCTCAAGCGCCTGGAAGCCGGTCAGGGCACCGAGGAGGACCTGTCCACGATCACCGACATCGCGGACAACATCCTCGGCCGGTCCTTCTGCGCCCTGGGCGACGGCGCGGCCAGCCCGATCCACTCGTCGGTGAAGTACTTCCGCGACGAGTACCTCAAGCACTTCGAGGTCGGCGGCTGCCCGTTCGACGCGAAGAAGTCCACTGTCTGGGGTGACCAGTGACGACCACCGCTGTAGAAACCTCCCTGGTGACCCTGAGCATCGACGGCTTCCAGGTCAGCGTCCCCAAGGGCACCCTGATCATCCGCGCCGCCGAGCTCCTGGGCATCCAGATCCCGCGGTTCTGCGACCACCCGCTGCTCGACCCGGCGGCCAACTGCCGCCAGTGCCTGGTCGACATCCCCGACGCCGGCAACGGTCGCGGCTTCCCCAAGCCGCAGCCCTCCTGCGCGATCGAGGTCGCCCAGGGCATGGTCGTGCAGACCCAGCTCACCTCGCCGGTGGCCGAGAAGGCGCAGCGGGCGGCCATGGAGTTCCTGCTCCTCAACCACCCGCTCGACTGTCCGGTCTGCGACAAGGGCGGCGAGTGCCCTCTGCAGAACCAGGCGATGTCCAACGGCCAGGGCGAGTCCCGCTTCCACGAGCACAAGCGGACCTTCCCCAAGCCGCTGCCGCTGTCGACGCAGGTGCTGCTCGATCGCGAGCGCTGCGTGCAGTGCGCGCGCTGCATCCGCTTCTCCGACCAGATCGCCGGCGACCCGTTCATCGACTTCTTCGAGCGCGGGGCCAAGGAGCAGGTACGGGTGGCCGACGGCCAGCCGTTCGAGTCCTACTTCTCCGGCAACACCGTCCAGATCTGCCCGGTGGGCGCGCTGACCGGCGCCGCCTACCGCTTCCGCGCCCGGCCGTTCGACCTGGTCTCGACGCCGAGCGTCTGCGAGCACTGCGCCTCCGGGTGCGCCCAGCGCACCGACCACCGCCGCGGCCGGGTCACCCGCCGGCTGGCCGGTGACGAGCCGCAGGTCAACGAGGAGTGGAACTGCGACAAGGGCCGCTGGGCGTTCACCTACGCCACGCAGCCCGACCGGTTGAAGACGCCGCTGGTCCGCAACGAGGAGGGCGTGCTCGTCCCGGCCTCCTGGCCGGAGGCGCTGACCGTCGCGGCCGAGGGCCTGGCCGCCGCCCGCGGCAGGACCGGCGTCCTGCTCGGCGGCCGGCTGACCGTCGAGGACGCCTACGCCTACTCCAAGTTCGCCAGGCTCGCGCTCGGCACCAACGACATCGACTTCCGCGCCCGGCCGCACTCGGCCGAGGAGACCCAGTTCCTCGCCCACGCCGTCGCCGGCAAGGGCATCGAGGTCTCCTACACCGACCTGGAGAAGGCCCCGGCCGTCGTCCTGGTCGGCTTCGAGCCCGAGGAGGAGTCGCCGATCGTCTTCCTGCGCCTGCGCAAGGCCTGGAAGAAGCATGGCCTGAAGGTCACCGCGATCGCGCCGTTCGCCGCCAAGGGGCTGGCCAAGATGGGCGGCACGCTCATCCGCACCGCCCCCGGCGCCGAGGCCGAGGCCATCGGCGACCTCATCGGCACGCTGGCCGAGGGCACGATCGTGCTCGCCGGCGAGCGGCTCGCCACCGCCCCGGGCGCCCTGTCCGCTCTGGTACGGCTGAGCGCCGCCACCGGCGCCAAGGTCGCCTGGGTCCCGCGCAGGGCCGGTGAGCGTGGCGCCATCGAGGCCGGCGCGCTGCCGAACCTCCTGCCGATCGGCCGCCCGGTCGAGGACGAGAGCGCCAGGGCGGAGATCGCCAGGGCGTGGAACGTCGCCTCGCTGCCGGCCACGCCCGGCCGCGACACCGACGGCATCCTGGCCGCCGCCCGGGCCGAGGAGATCGACGCGCTGGTGATCGCCGGCGTCGACCCCTACGACCTGGCCGACCCGGCCGCCGCGCTGGCCGCGTTGGAGAACACGCCGTTCATCGTCAGCCTGGAGATCCGCGCGAGCGCGGTCACCGACCGCGCCGACGTGGTGCTGCCCGTCGCGGCCGTGCAGGAGAAGTCCGGCACGTTCGTCAACTGGGAGGGCCGCGGCCGCTCGTTCGAGGCGCCCATCAGGGTGCCCGGCCTGCAGAGCGACCTCCACGTGATCGGCAATCTGGCCGACCGCCTGGACGTGCACCTGGGCCTGCCCGACGCCAAGGCCGCCCGCCGCGAGCTCGGCTCGGTCGGCGCCTGGCGCGGCAGCCACGTGGCCGCGCCCAACGTCGGCGGCGGTGCCGCCGGGGCGCCGCAGGCGGGTCAGGCGCTACTGGCGACCTGGCACCTGCTGCTCGACGACGGCCGCCTGCAGGACGGCGAGCCCTACCTCGCGGGCACCTCCCGCGCGGCTGAGGCGCTGGTCTCCGAGAGCACCGCGGCCGAGATCGGCGTGGGCGACGGCGACAAGCTCGTCATCGGCGACGCGATCACGCTGCCGGTGCGCATCGCCGAACTGCCCGACCGTGTGGTGTGGGTGCCGGCGAACTCCGGCGGCAGCTCGGTCACCCGCGACCTGCGCGCGGTGTCCGGCGACATCGTCACGATCGGGAGCGCTTCATGATCCTCCTCGCCACGGAACCGACCCTCGCCGACTTCGGCAAGGATCCGCTCTGGATCACCATCGTCAAGGCGCTGATGCTCTTCGTCTTCCTGATGCTGGGGATCCTGTTCGGCGTCTGGTACGAGCGCAAGCTCATCTCCAAGCTGCAGAACCGCATCGGTCCCAACCGGGCGGGCAAGTTCGGCCTGCTGCAGTCGGTGGCCGACGGCCTGAAGATGGGCCTCAAGGAGGACCTGTTCCCGAACACGGTGGACAAGGCGCTCTACCTGATGGCTCCGGTCATCATGGTGATCCCCGCGTTCCTGGCCTTCTCGATCACGCCGTTCGCCGGCATGGTCAACCTGTTCGGGGTCCAGACGCCGCTGCAACTCGTGGACCTTCCGGTCGCGGTGTTGTTCATGCTGGCCATGGGCGCCATCTCGGTGTACGGCGTCGTGCTGGCCGGGTGGTCGTCGCGCTCGCCGTACGCGCTGCTGGGTGGTTTGCGGAGTGCCGCGCAGGTGGTCTCCTACGAGATCGCCATGGGACTGTCCTTCGTCGGCGTGTTCCTGTTCGCCGGGACGCTGTCCACCTCGGAGATCGTCAAGGCGCAGGCCACGGGCGGGGAGTTCTGGGGCATCCCGATGCCCTCCTGGTACGTGGTGCTGCTGCTGCCGTCCTTCCTGATCTTCGTGATCTGTGGCTTCGGCGAGGCCGCCCGTATCCCGTTCGACCTGCCCGAGGGCGAGGGCGAGCTGGTCGGTGGTTTCCAGACCGAGTACTCCTCCTCGCTGAAGTTCGCCCTGATCATGATGGGCGAGTACCTGCACACGTTCACCGCGTCGGCGATGGCGATCACGCTGTTCCTGGGCGGCTGGCAGGCGCCCTTCGGCCTGCCGGACGAAGGCTGGTGGGGACTGCTCTGGTTCTTCATCAAGTTCGTCCTGGTCTTCTCCTTCGTGGTCTGGGTACGCGCCTCGCTGCCGCGTGTCCGCTACGACCAGCTGATGTCGCTGGGCTGGAAGGTCCTCATCCCGCTGAACCTGGCGTGGATCATGCTTGTGGCCTCGGTCCGGGCGATCATGTACGTCAGGGAGGGTCCGACCTCCGGCTTCGAGGGGAGCATGGCGGTCGTCCTGACGATCACCGCCATCGTGGTCCTCGGCGCGCTCGGCATCTGGGCCCGGTTCGACACCGTCAACCAGCGCCGCAAGGAAGCCGAGAAGGCCAAGGTCGCCGCGGAGTTCGAGGAGCTGGACCGCGAGCCGACCGCCGGCGGATTCCCGGTGCCGCCGCTCGATCTGCCGCACTACCACGGGGTGCAGCACAAGGAGGTTCCCAGTGGGACTAACTGATTGGCTGAACCCCGTCAAGGGCTTCGGCGTCACCTTCCACACGATGTTCAAGAAGCCCGTCACGGTGAACTACCCGGAGGAGAAGCGGCCCACGGCCCCTCGCTTCCACGGTCGCCACCAGCTCAACCGCTGGCCCGACGGGCTGGAGAAGTGCGTCGGCTGTGAGCTGTGCGCATGGGCCTGTCCGGCCGACGCGATCTACGTCGAGGGCGCGGACAACACCGAGGAGGAGCGCTTCTCCCCGGGCGAGCGTTACGGGCGCACCTACCAGATCAACTATCTGCGGTGCATCCTGTGCGGCCTCTGCATCGAGGCTTGCCCGACTCGCGCGCTGACCATGACCAACGAGTACGAGCTGGCCGACACCAACCGTGAAAGCCTCATCTACACCAAGGAGATGCTGCTCGCACCGCTGACGCAGGGCATGGAGCAGCCGCCGCACCCGATGCGGCTCGGTGAGACCGAAGAGGACTACTACCGCCTGGGACGGACCAATGGGTGAGCAAGTCACTTTCTGGGTGCTCGCCGTCGTGTCCGTGGCGGCAGCCCTGGGCGTGGTGTTCAGCCGCAAGGCGGTCTACTCCGCGCTGATGCTCGGCGGCGTCATGCTCTGCCTGTCGGTGCTGTACGCGGCGCAGGACGCGCCGTTCCTCGCCGCGGTGCAGATCATCGTCTACACCGGCGCCGTCATGATGCTCTTCCTGTTCGTGCTCATGCTGGTGGGCGTCGACTCCTCCGACTCCTTCGTGGAGACGTTGAAGGGGCAGCGCTTCTGGGCCGCGATCGCCGGGCTCGGCTTCGCCTCGCTGATCATCCTGGCCGTCGGCAACGCCGTCTTCGGCAACGCCAAGGGCCTGGCCGCGGCGACCGGTCAGGGCGGCTACATTCGCACGCTGGCCGGGCAGATCTTCACCCGCCACGTGTTCGCCTTCGAGGTGACCTCGGCGCTGCTGATCACCGCCGCGCTCGGCGCGATGGTCCTCGCCCACCGCGAGCGGCTCACCGCCAAGGCCACGCAGAAGGACCTCTCGCGCGCCCGGTTCCAGGGCGACCAGCCCTCGCCGCTGCCCGGCCCCGGCACCTACGCCCGGAGCAACGCCATCGACATGCCGGCGCTGCTGCCCGACGGCTCGGTCTCCGAGAAGTCGGTCAACCGCTACATCGCGCGCTACGACGTCGAGCACGGCCACCTGCCCGCCGACCCGAAGCTCGCCGAGGCGATCAAGCACTCGGTCGAGGTCGAGGAGGACTCGAAGTGACGACGCAGTACCTGATCCTCTCGGGGCTGATTTTCGCCATTGGCGCGCTCGGTGTGCTGATCAGGCGTAACGCGATCGTGGTGTTCATGTGCGTGGAGCTGATGCTCAACGCCTGCAACCTCGCGTTCGTCACCTTCGCCAGGCAGAACGGCAACCTCGAAGGCCAGATCATCGCGTTCTTCGTGATGGTGGTGGCCGCGGCCGAGGTCGTGGTCGGTCTGGCCATCATCGTGACGATCTTCCGAACCCGCAGGTCGGCGTCCGTGGACGACGCGAACCTGCTGAAGTACTGAGGGGTGACTGGTGGATCCCGTTAAGATCGCCGATTTCGCCGGCAGCGGCGCGATCGGTGTGTCATGGCTGATGATCGCCTTGCCACTCCTCGGCGCCGCGATTCTGCTGGTTCTCGGCCGGATCACGAACAAGTGGGGACACCTGCTGGGCGTGGCGATGTCGCTCGCCTCGTTCGTCGTGGCGGTGCTCGGGTTCGTGGAGTTGCTCGGGCTTCCCGAGGAGAACCGGCGGCTGGCCGTACACCTTTATGAGTTCATCCCCGGCATGGTCGACATGGGGCTGCTGATCGACCCGCTGTCGATCAGCTTCGCGCTGCTGATCACGGGTGTCGGATCGCTGATCCACATCTACTCGATCGGCTACATGTCGCACGACCCCGAACGGCGCCGGTTCTTCGCCTACCTGAACCTGTTCGTCGCGGCGATGCTGCTGCTGGTGCTGTCCGACAACTACGTCGGGCTGTTCATCGGCTGGGAGGGCGTGGGTCTCGCGTCCTACCTGCTCATCGGGTTCTGGCAGTTCAAGCCGTCGGCCGCGGTCGCGGCGAAGAAGGCGTTCATCGTCAACCGCGTCGGTGACTTCGGCCTGCTGGTCGGCATGTTCATCATCTGGACCTCCTTCGGCACGCTGGCCTTCGGCGACCTGCAGGGCAAGGTGGGCGAGGCCTCCTCGGGCACGCTGACCGCGATCGGGCTCCTGCTGCTGCTCGGCGCGTGCGGCAAGTCGGCCCAGCTCCCGCTGCAGTCCTGGCTCCTGGACGCGATGGAGGGCCCGACCCCGGTCTCGGCCCTCATCCACGCCGCGACCATGGTCACCGCCGGCGTCTACCTGGTGGTCCGCTCTGGCGCGTTCTTCGAGGCATCCAGTACGGCTTCGCTCGTCGTCGCCATCGTCGGCGTCGCGACCCTGCTGGCCGGTGCGATCATCGGTTGCGCCAAGGACGACATCAAGAAGGGCCTGGCCGGCTCGACGATGTCGCAGATCGGCTACATGATGCTCGGCGCCGCCCTCGGCCCCGCCGGCTACGCCTTCGCGATCGCGCACCTCATCGCGCACGGCTTCTTCAAGGCCGACATGTTCCTCGGCGCCGGTTCGGTCATGCACGCCATGAACGACGAAGTGGACATGAGGAAGTACGGCGGGCTCCGCAAGCTCATGCCGATCACCTTCGCCACCTTCATGGTGGGCTACCTGGCGATCATCGGCTTCCCGTTCCTGTCCGGGTTCTACACCAAGGACGGGATCATGGAGACGGCCATGGAGCACGGGCAGTGGATGGGCTGGCTGGCCGTGCTGGGCGCGGGCATCACCGGCTTCTACATGTCCCGCATGATCTTCATGACGTTCTTCGGCGAGAAGCGCTGGGACAAGGACGCGCACCCGCACGAGTCGCCCTCGGTCATGACGGTGCCGCTGATCCTGCTCTCGCTCGGCTCGATCGGCCTGGGCTACTACCTGATCAGCGACAACCGGTTCATGAAGTTCCTGGCCCCGGCGGTCGGCCTGCCTGAGCGCCTGCCCGAGTTCCACCTGTTCAGCACCACCACGGTGGGGCTGTCGTCGCTGGCCCTCGTCGCCCTGGGCGCGGGCTTCGCCTGGTACAAGTACGGCAAGTCCGAGGTTCCGGTCCTGGCGCCGCGCGGTTCGTTCCTGACCGCCTTCGCCCGGCGCGACCTGTACGGCGACGCCCTCAACGAGTCGCTGTTCATGCGCCCCGGCCAGTGGCTGACCAGGATCGCCGTCTTCTTCGACAACCGCGGCGTCGACGGCCTGGTCAACGGGCTGGCGGCGGCGATCGGCGGGACCTCGGGCCGCATGCGGCGGCTGCAGACGGGCTTCGCCAGAACGTACGCGCTGTCCATCCTGTTCGGTGCGGCCCTCCTGGCCGGCGCCCTGCTCCTCGTTGGGAACATCTGATGTCACCCTGGCTCCCAATCCTCATGGCGGTGCCCGTCCTGGGCGCCGTCGTGGTGGCCCTGCTTCCCAAGGGCAGCGACAAGCTGGCCAAGCAGGTGACCCTGCTGGTCTCCCTGGTCGTCATGGTGCTGACGCTCGTCATGGCGGTGCAGTTCAGCCCGCGCGGCGACCGTTTCCAGTTCGTGGCCGAGTGCAACTGGATCCCCAGCTTCGGGGTCAAGTTCGGCGTCGGCGTGGACGGCGTCGCGCTGGTGCTGATCGCCCTGTCCGTGGTGCTGGTGCCGATCGTGGTGCTGGCCTCGTGGAACGACGCCGACGGCGTGAAGACGGCGGACG
The DNA here is from genome assembly GCF_042740095.1 of Nonomuraea sp. NPDC059023. Classification (NCBI taxonomy): domain Bacteria; kingdom Bacillati; phylum Actinomycetota; class Actinomycetes; order Streptosporangiales; family Streptosporangiaceae; genus Nonomuraea; species Nonomuraea sp. NPDC059023. Next base: position 166,215 of record NZ_JBHYIO010000026.1, read on the forward strand.
GCACGGTCATCGCGCCGAAGCGGTCGGTCAAGACCTACTTCTCGCTGCTGCTGGTGCTGGAGACGATGATGATCGGCGTCTTCGCGGCGACCGACATCTTCCTCTTCTACATCTTCTTCGAAGCCATGCTGATCCCGATGTACTTCATGATCGGCTCCTACGGCGGCGCCCAGCGGTCCTACGCGGCCGTGAAGTTCCTGCTGTACTCGCTGTTCGGCGGCCTGCTCATGCTGGTCGCGGTCATCGGGCTGTACTTCGCGGCGGGCAAGGGCACGTTCATGTTCCCCGAGCTCGTCGGCGCCATCCAGGACCCGGCCACGCAGAAGTGGCTGTTCGCCGGATTCTTCATCGCCTTCGCCATCAAGGCGCCGCTGGTGCCGGTGCACACGTGGCTGCCCGACGCGGCGGCCCAGGCTCCGGCGGGCGCGGCCGTACTGCTGGTGGGCGTGCTCGACAAGGTCGGCACGTTCGGCATGCTGCGCTTCTGCCTGGAGCTCTTCCCCGAGGCGGCCAAGGCGTTCACGATGCCGATCGTGGTGCTCGCGGTGATCAGCATCATCTACGGCGCGATCGTCGCCATCGGGCAGACGGACATGAAGCGCCTGATCGCCTACACCTCGATCTCGCACTTCGGCTTCATCGTCATGGGCGTCTTCGCGATGTCCCAGGTCGCGCAGTCCGGCGCCGCGCTGTACATGGTCAACCACGGCTTCGCCACCGGCGCGCTGTTCCTGGTCGCGGGCTTCCTCATCTCCCGCCGCGGCTCGCCGTACATCGCCGACTACGGGGGCGTGCAGAAGGTCGCCCCGATGCTGGCCGGGTTCTTCCTGGTCGCCGGTCTGGCCGGGCTGTCGCTGCCGGGGTTGTCGTCGTTCGTCAGCGAGTTCATGGTGATGGTCGGCACGTACTCCAGCGAGGCGTTCGGATCCGGCGCCCTCGCGGTGGCGGCGATCGTCTCCGCGGTGGCGGTCATCCTCGCCGCCGTCTACATCCTGTGGATGGTCCAGCGGGCGCTGAACGGCCCGACGGCCGAGTCCGTCAAGGGCTTCAAGGACCTCAACGTCCGCGAGGTCGTGGTGCTCGCCCCGCTGGTCGCCCTGATCATCGGGTTCGGCTTCTTCCCGAAGCCGCTGCTCGACGTGATCAACCCGTCGGTGCAGCACACGCTCACCAACGTGGACGTCAAGAACCCCGCCATCGCTGAGAAGGGGGCCGGAGAGTGAACGGCTTCGAGGCGCCGACCATCGAGTACGGGCAGCTCGCGCCGCTGCTGCTCGTCTTCGGCGCGGCCTGCATCGGCGTCCTGGTGGAGGCGTTCGCGCCGCGCTACCTGCGCAAGTCCATCCAGGTGCCGCTCTCGCTGCTGAGCCTGATCGGCGCGTTCGCGCTGGTCATCGTGCAGGTGGCCAGGGGCGGCGTGCCGACCACGGCCTCGGCGATGGGCGCCGTCGCGGTGGACGGTCCTTCGTTGTTCATCTGGGGCGTCATCCTGGTGCTCTCGCTGGGCGCCGTGCTGATGGTCAACGACGACGGGCACTTCGTCGCGTCGGCGGCGGCCGTACCCGGGAGTGCGGATGAGGAGGAGGCGGAGACGAGCGGTGGCGCGCACACCGAGGTCTACCCGCTGGTGCTCTTCGCCGTCGGCGGCATGCTGCTGTTCGCGGCCTCGCACGACCTGCTGGTGATGTTCGTGGCCCTTGAGGTCATGTCGCTGCCGCTGTACCTGCTGTGCGGCCTCGCCCGCCGTCGCCGCCTGCTGTCGCAGGAGGCCTCGCTGAAGTACTTCCTGCTCGGCGCGTTCTCCTCGGCCTTCTTCCTGTACGGCATGGCCATGATCTACGGCTACGCCGGCACGGTCAGCCTGCCCGGGATCAGCCAGTCGATGTCCACCGGCTCGCTCATGGACCCGCTGCTGCTGCTCGGCCTCTCGCTGCTCGGCGTGGGCCTGCTCTTCAAGATCGGTGCGGCTCCTTTCCACGCGTGGAAGCCGGACGTCTACCAGGGCGCCCCGACGCCGGTCACCGCCCTGATGGCCTCCGGCACGCTGGTGGCGGCCATGGGCGCGGTCCTGCGGGTGTTCTGGGTGGCTCTGGGCAACCTGGACTGGGACTGGCGTCCGGTCATGTGGGTGGTCGCGGCGCTGACGATGATCGTGGGCGCGATCCTGGCGATCACGCAGACCGACATCAAGCGCATGCTGGCCTACTCCTCGATCGCGCACGCGGGCTTCCTGCTCATCGGCGTGATGGCGACGTTCGAGGCCGCGGAGAAGAACGCCGCCTCGCTGTCGGCGATCCTGTTCTACCTGCTGGTCTACGGCTTCACCACCGTGGGCGCGTTCGCCGTGGTCACCATGGTGCGCGACCCCGGCGGCGAGGCGGGTCATCTGTCCCGCTGGGCCGGACTCGGGAAGCGATCTCCGCTGCTTGCCGGTGTGTTCGCTTTCTTCCTGCTGGCTTTCGCTGGTATCCCTCTGACCAGCGGGTTCTTCGGGAAGTACGCCGTGTTCGCGGCTGCCGTGAGCAGTGGCGCGCAGACCGGAGACTCGATGGGCGCGTGGATGACCGGCCTGGTCGTCGTGGGTGTCATCGCCTCGGCGATCGCGGCCTTCTTCTACGTCCGCGTCATCGTGCTGATGTTCTTCAGCGAGCCTGCCGCCGACGGCCCCACCGTGGTCGCGCCCAGCATGGGCACCGCGGTGGTCATCGGCGTCGCGCTGCTGGTTACGGTAGGAGTCGGGCTTTTCCCGCAGCCCGCACTCGACATCGCCAACCAGGCTGCGTCCGGCCTGTTCATTAGATAGGGGTACCTATGTCCGCGCCACCGGTTGTTGATCTGCCCATTGAGGACGAGCGGTTGGCGCAGGACATCGCCAGTGGGCTGAACGCGGTCGAGAAACTGCTGCGCTCGTCGGTCGAGAGCGAGGACGCCTTCGTCACGGAGGCGTCCAAGCACCTCATCGAGGCGGGCGGCAAGCGGTTCCGGACGCTGATGCTGCTGCTGGCGGCCCAGTTCGGCGATCCGTCCGCGCCCGGCGTCGTGCCGGGCGCGGTGGTGATCGAGCTCACGCACCTCGGCTCGCTCTACCACGACGACGTCATGGACGAGGCTCCGGTACGGCGCGGCTCCCCGTCGGCCAACGCCCGGTGGGACAACACCGTGGCCATCCTGACCGGCGACTACCTGTTCGCCCAGGCCTCCGACCTCCTGGCCGACCTCGGCCCTGACCTGATCAGGGTCCAGGCGCAGACGTTCTCCCGGCTCGTGCAGGGCCAGATCAGGGAGACGATCGGCCCGCGTCCCGGCGACGACCCGATCTCGTTCTACATCAACGTGCTGGCCGACAAGACCGGCTCGCTCATCGCCGCCTCCGGGCGGTTCGGGGCGCTGCTGTCGGGCGCTCCCACGGGTGTGGAGGAGCGGCTGAGCCGGGCCTGCGAGGCGATCGGCGTGGCCTGGCAGCTCGGTGACGACCTGCTCGACGTGGCCTCGACCTCGTCGGAGTCGGGCAAGACGCCCGGGACGGACCTGCGCGAGGGCATCCGCACGCTGCCGGTGCTCTACCTGCTGGCCTCGCCCGAGGACTCGCGGCTCAAGACGCTGCTGTCGGGGCCGGTGGCGGAGGAGGACCTGGAGGAGGCGCTGACGCTGCTGCGGGCGCACCCGGCGATGGCTCAGGCCCGTGCGGAACTGGCCGCGTGGGTGGACCGGGCGCGGGCCGATCTCTCGGGCCTGCCGAACATCCCGGCGAAGGACGCGTTCCTGGCTCTGTGCGACTACGTGGTGGAGCGCTCAGGCTGATTTTTCGGGATATATCCGATCAAAGCGTAGGTTGCGGCGTAGTCGACCGCCGTCGCGGCGGTCGACGACCAGGTGGTCCTTGGCCTTGGTCGCCCGGACGACGACCTGCTCGTCTCTGAGATGGCCTGTGGTCTCGAAGGTGTACGCGCCGCCGTCGCGCGTGTAGCGGGCCGTGTGGACGCCGGCCGGCGGGTCCTCCCGGCGGAGCCAGGTGGCGATGAGCGCTCCGCTCTGGGGGGTGGGGGCCGGCCGTACCAGAACATCCAGGACGAGACCGTCGGGATAGAAGCGGAAGACCTGCTCGTCTCCGGCGTAGATGCCGTCGAGCACGGTCAGGCCGCAGTCTTGACCAGCTCGGCGGCGGCCCGCTTCCGGTTGGCCCGCGCGGCGCTGATGCTGTCGTAGGTGAAGACCGACAGGGCCAGCCACACGATCGAGAAGCCGATCCAACGGCTCGGCGGCATGGTCTCCTTGACGATCAGCACGCCGCACAGGAACTGCAGGATCGGGGCGATGTACTGCAGGACGCCGATCGTGCTCAGCGGCACCCTGATGGCCGAGGCGGTGAAGAACATCAGCGGAATCGCGGTGATCAGCCCCGCCCCGGCGAGCAGGAGCGCGTGGCCGGGGTTGGTGTGGCCGAAGGTGGCCTGGCCCGAGGCCTCCAGGAAGACGAGGTAGCCGAGGGCGGGCGTGAGCAGGACCAGGGTCTCGACGGTGAGGCTCTCGGCGGCGCCGACGTTGGCCTGCTTCTTGACCAGCCCGTACACACCGAAGCTGACGGCCAGCGTGAGCGCGATCCACGGCAACCGGCCGTAGTCGAGGGTGAGCACGACCACCGCCAGCATGCCGAACCCCACCGCCGCCCACTGCAGCGGCCGCAGCCGTTCGCGCAGCAGCAGCACACCGAACAACACGCTGACCAGCGGGTTGATGAAGTACCCCAAGGCCGCCTCGACGACGTGGCCGGTGTTGACCGCGTAGATGTAGGTGCCCCAGTTGACCGTGATGATCACGGCGGCCAGGGCCAGCAGGACGAGCTTCCTGGGCTGCTTCAGCAACTCCCTGAACCACGACCAGTGCCGCCTGACCGCGAGGATGACGACCACGGCCACCAACGACCACGCCATGCGGTGGGCGAGGATCTCAAGCGCCCCCGAGGGCTTGAGCAGCGGCCAGTAGAGGGGGAACAGTCCCCACATCGCGTAGGCCGCGACCCCGAACAACACACCACGCTTCTCGTCAGGCATGTAGCCCATTTTCGGACATTACATGCTTAAACACAAACGCGTACTACTATGTGGGATTATTTAGGTTGTCTTAACGGTTTGCACCTGTGTTCCGGTCTGTAGGGTGGAAACCAGGAGGTGCACCATGGGTTGGCTGTTCGGCAACAAGACATCGATGGTCCGTCAGGAGGAGGCCCTGCCGGGGCGCTCCACCCGGATCCCGGTGCCCTCGCGGCACGCCGTACTCGATGCTCCGCTGGCTCCGCCGTACCCGGAGGGGCTGGAGATCGCCGACTTCGGCCTCGGCTGTTTCTGGGGCGCCGAGCGCAAGTTCTGGCAGACCGAAGGCGTGTACACGACCGCGGTCGGCTACCAGGGCGGCTACACCGAGAACCCCACCTACGAAGAGGTCTGCACCGGCGCCACCGGCCACACGGAGGCGGTCCGCGTGGTGTACGACCCGGCCAAGGTGTCGTACGAGGAACTGCTCAAGCTCTTCTGGGAAAACCACGACCCGACCCAGGGCATGCGCCAGGGCAACGACGTCGGCACCCAGTACCGATCGGCGATCTACTACCACTCGCCCGAGCAGGAGAAGTCCGCTCTGGCATCCCGAGACGCCTACCAGGCCGTCCTGAAGGCATCCGGCTACGACGAGATCACCACAGAGATCGCCCCGGCCCCAGAGTTCTTCTTTGCCGAGGACTATCACCAGCAGTACTTGTTCAAGGTCCCGAACGGCTACTGCGGCATCGGCGGAACCGGAGTCGCGTGTCCGGTGGGTCTGACGTCCGGCGACGCGTGAGGCGATGCTCAGGCAAGAGCCTGCGGTTCTGTATAGAAAGATGTACAGTTGATGCATGACTGTTCTGCGCGACGCTACTGAGCTGAGTGTCACAGAGGCGGCCCAGCGAGGCGTTGCCCGCCTGGTGGCTGATGCGGAGCACGGGGCCGATCTGGTGGTCACCCGTCGGCATCAGCCAGTGGCGGCCGTGGTGAGCATTCGCCGACTCAATGAGTTGGAGGAAGCAGCGGCCGATTTGCGGGATCTTGCGCTTGTGCTCGCCCGATCGGCCACCGACACGGGGGAGCGGGCCTCGCTCGATGAGGTGCTGGCCGCTTTCGGGCATACTCGCGAGTCGCTGTCCGCGCTCCCGGACGATGAGTGAATTGTGTCCGACGTCGTCTTCACGGCGCCGGCAGTCGACGACCTCCGGCGAATGGGCCCAGACGCGGTGCCCAAGATACTCAAGACGATCCTTCTCCTTCTGGACAACCCTGAAGCTGGTTACCCGCTTGGCGGGGAACTGACCGGTTTCCGGAAGCTGGTGGTCGGTCGCAACACCTGGCGTGTCGTCTACCGCATCACCAAGGACAAGTCGGTGGAGATCTGTGAGGTGTGGGCTGTCGGTGAACGTGCCGACGCGGAAGTGTACGCGGAGGCGACGGCGAGGGTCCGCGAGGCGGGTGCAGGCCGCCCCGAGATCATCCGGCTCGGCCAGGTGATCGAACGCCTCGGCACGTTGGCTGATCACATTCGAGTGGAGAAAGCACCTCCTAGGGAACCGGTTCCGGATTGGCTCGCGGACCGGTTGATCTCCACGGTCGGGATGGCGCGTGAGGACGTTGCCGCTCTTGACCTTCAAGAGGCGGTCGACACGTGGGCTGAGTACCGGTCCAAGCCTCATTAGGTCGTGCATCTACTGCCCGAAGCGAAGTACTAGGCCGTGTCCCGTGATCATGTGACGGGGTCGCGGAGCCAGATGCGGATCGAGGCGACGTCGATGGTGCCCTGGTAGATGCGTTGTCGTTTGTCGTAGCGAGTGGCCACGGCACGATGCTGGCGGAGTTTGTTCACGCAGCGCTCGACGGTGTTGCGTTCTTTGTAGGCCTCCCGGTCGAAGTCCGGGGGCCTGCCGCTTTTGGAGCCGAGTCTCGTGCGGTTGGCGGCCTGGTCCTTCTTCATCGGGATGACGGCCTTGATGTTGCGTTTGCGCAGGTAGCGGCGGTTGGTGCGAGAGGAGTAGGCCTTGTCGGCCATCGCCCTGGCCGGCCGGTTGCGGGGTCGTCCAGGGCCACGGCGCGGGATGCGGATGGACTTCAGCAGCGGGATGAACTTCGGGCAGTCCGCGTGCTGGCCCGGGGTGAGGATCCGGCTGATCGGTCGGCACCGCCGATCGGCCACCAGATGAATCTTCGTGGACAACCCGCCCCGTGACCGTCCCAGGGCCTCCCGACCCGCCGACGTCACCTCGTGATCTTTGCAAGCCCCTTTGAAGGCAGGTCGACGGCCGGAGCGTGCCGTGCCCCGGCCGCGTGCTGGTGCGCGCGGACCACAGTCGAGTCCGCGCTGACCGTTCAATCCTCGCCCTCGACCTCGTCGCAGCCCGCCCGCAGCCCGTCCAGGATCCGCTCCCACGTCCCATCCAGCGACCACCGGCGATGCCGATTGTAGACCGTCTTCCACCTGCCATAACAGGGCGGCAGGTCACGCCACGGCGTGGCCGTACGCGTCCGATGGAAGATCCCGTTCATCACCGTCCGATGATCACTCCACCGAGCTCCATGCACGGTCTGCGACGGCAGCAGCGGCTCCAACAGCAGCCACTCCGCATCCGTCAGATCATGACGCTTCAGACGTTCCCCATCCACATGGATGATCTACACCAAAACGCCCCCAAAGGCCACGGGCACGATCTAGGGGAGGCGGGCCAGCAAGTGGGCGTCGAGGAAGCCCCGCTCTGAGGCCGGGTCGTGGAGCAGCCGGGCGAACGGGACGAGCCCGGCCCCGGCCAGCAACTCGACGAACCGGTCCGCTGGCCAGCTATAGGCGGGCGTCACCTTGTGGTCGAAGCGGACCGGCTCCGATCCGTCGGTCGCGAAGAACGAGACCAGGAGCAGGCCGCCCGGTGCCAGCACACGCACCTGCTCGGCGAGCAGCGCGGGCAAATCCCCAGGAGGGGTGTGGATCATCGAGTAGTGGGCCAGCACGCCGCCGAGCGCGCCGTCCTCGACCGGCAGGGCCTCCATCCGCGCCTCATCAAACCGCAGCGCCGGATGGGCCCGCCGGGCGTGGTCGACCATGCCCGGGGAGAGGTCGAGCCCGAAGGCGTCCAGCCCCAGATCGTGCAGCATGGCCGTCAGATGTCCAGGCCCGCACCCGACGTCGACTGCCCGCAGGTTCCCCGTCCCGCGCACCAGCTCAGCGAAGGTACCGATCATGTTCCGCGAGAACGGCTGCGTCTCCAACTGATTAGCAAACATCGACGCATACAGCTCGACGACCCCGTCGTAGGCCGCCCTGGTGTCGTCCTGATGTTCCATCACGGGGAAGGAAACTAGCATCCGCGCACGTTCGCAGTTTCTCGGCCCCGTGTCCCCCAACCCCTTAAGGTCTGACTGTCCGATCACATGATCACGGGACAGGCCCTAGTTCAAGGTCCCGAACGGCAGTACCAATGTCAAGCTGGGTGACCCGTCTGAGTGGTCCTGCCCAACGGGACTCACGACACCCGGCGACAGCACCTAGTGGTATTGCTACTTCGAGTAGTAAACTTGAGGTATGCCAGAACAGAAATATCACCCTGGAGAAGGGCCCGCCGCAAAGGTGAGCGTGTCGCTGAGGGCGGGCAACATTCGGGCGGTCAAGGAACGAGTGGGTTCTCGGGGGTTCTCGGCCTACGTTGACGCCGCTGTTGAGCGTCAGATCGAGCGCGACCTCCTGGAAGAAGCGCTACAGGCGAATGAGGAGGCAGCAGAGCCGATCCCGCAGGTGATGCGTGACGAGGCGGCCGCCCTGTTCCGCGAAGTGAAGTCCGCGCCCGAACTCCGGGAGGGCGGCGAATGGCGCGCACACGAAGCCGGTTGAGTGCCGGGACGCTGGTTCTGGATTGCGAGGGGCTGTCGAAGTGGTGTCAGGCTGATCCGCAGGTCACCGCGTATGTCAGGGAGGCGCAGGGGAACGACTTCCGAGTGGTGGTCAGTGCGTTGACCCCCGTGGAGGCCCAGCACGTGAAAGCCAAGACGGATCGCCTCCGCTGGTATCTGTCGCGGCTCCGAGTGGAGCCTGTAAGCGAGGAGATCAGCCTGATCGCGATCGAGTTGCTTCGTGCGTCTCGGATGCACGGCCATAAGTACGCCATCGATGCCGTGGTTGCCGCTACGGCCTTGAATGCCGTAAAGCCAGCCGTCATGCTCACATCGGACGTCGATGACATGAGCAAACTATGCGGGAAATCGGTGAAGCTGGTCACCGTGTGACTTGCGGCATCATGGCCACTGTGCACCCACGGGCATCGGTCTGACCACCGGCGACGCGTAGACCTGCGACATCTGGCCCCTGATCGCTCGGCTTGGCCCGATGCCGATCACGGGCCGGAATCATGTTGCAAAGACCTTTGCCCCCACTTCCGGACGCTCATCTCCCGAGGACCTGCAGATTGTGCTGGATGGGCGAGCGCGGTCTTGAGCATCGGGAGTGCCAGGATCGGCATGTCGAAGCCCATGACTTCGCGGAGCAGTCCGACAGCCAAGATGTCGGAGATGCCGTTGGCCCGGTCGGTGATCGTGTGAAGGTGGCAGGAGCGACGATCACCGCGTCTGCCGGAGGCAGGGCATGCGGTAGGTACTGCGAGCTTGGTCCCGTGCACCGCTTCCACGCCATGTGGTGATCACGGCACCTTGGTCTGTGCGGCGGTAAAGGGGATCGAAAGCCGGTTTCCCTAGACTCCCCATGTTCATCGCTCAAGCCGGATGTATGGGGAGATCAGATGATCAAGAAGCTCGCCGCGATCTGCGCAGGAACCCTCATGGGGGCCGCGATGCTGATCGGCGGCAGCGGGGCGGCCCAGGCCGACCCGAACAAGTGCTATCCGTCCAAGCCCAACTGGGTCTGCTCGGCGAGCTACGGCTCCGGCCAGACGGAGGCGTGGATCTGCAGGCAGTCCTGTGAGCGCGCGTCCAACCTGGTCGCCGGAGTCCGGTACACCGACGAGGGTGACGTCGTCGAGGTGTTCGACAACGGCGGCAAGGCGCCTGTCGCCTACGTGAAGGTTGCCGGGAGCGGGACCGCGGTCTTCACCGGCGAAGGGAAGTACAAGCAGAACTACACCGAGGGCAAGAAGATCTGGGTGAAGGTGTGCAGTTCGTCCTCGTCCAACCGCGCCTGCACCGACTTCAGCCCTGCAGGCCGTACCTGACGGTGTGGCATACCTCGTCGAAGCAGCCTGAATCGCATGCTCGAAGCCGCCGACGTCACCCAGCTCGTCTGGCTGCTCCGCTACCGGGGTCGGCGGCTGGGGCGTGGACGCCCTGGTCGGTGCCGGGCGGGAACGAGCAGGCCGATTTCGCGTAGTGGCGCAACGTGCGTTCGGAGACGCCGACCATGTGTGCCAGTTTTCCCGATCCGCCACATGGCGTCATCTCCGGCGGGCGACCAAGATGAGCAGCCCGGCCAAGGAGAGCACGCCGGTCAAGATGATCAGTTGAGCGTCGTAGCGGATGTCGTGAGTGGGTGTCAGCATCTCGCCGAGATGGAAACCGAGGTGCACGCCCACCGCCATCCACAGCGTTTGCGTACGGACTCGCGCGGCCGCGCAGGCGAAACCGAGCGCAGTCGCCAGCAACACATAGAGCACACGCTCGACAGGCGTGTCGGCCGGGCTGTAGGAGATGATGTGCAGCACGCCGAAGCCCACCGACACCACGATGAGCACCGTTCGCGAGGACAACTGGCCGGAAAGTGTGTCGAAGAGATGACCACGCCACAGCAGTTCTTCCGGGAATGCCTGGCTGAGCAGGGCGAAGGCAATCGAGAGCGGCAGGTACGGCAGCTGTGCCGCAATCGTGTTCTCGCCATCCCAGGCGGCCACGCCGAGCGCCACCGACAACGCGTTGGCGGTGCTCACCGCGCCCGCGGCCACCGCCGTACCCAGCAGTAACTGAGGCGCGACCCGCCAGGAGAGCGTGAGACCCACGCCTTGCCACGATTGGCGGCCGAGGAAGCGGCGGATGAGATAAACCAGTCCGAGCGAGGCCAGTGTGATGCCGATCATGCCGAGCGGCCGGTAGAGGACATCCTCGGGATCGACGAGCAGCGCAACGGGAGCCGTGCCGACGATCAGCTGCACGAACGTGGCAACGACCGTGATCAGCACAGCCCAGACGGGGTGGGTGGCCTTCATGGACCGCCATGCTAGGAAGCCGGCCGTCGCCGGGCATCGGTTCCAGGGAGGAGCCGATCATGACGTTGGTCATGGGTTCTCAGGGAGGATCACACCGGCCGCGGGAGAAACTAAGGTCGGACCGTGCTGCGCCGTCTCGTACCGAGTCCTCATCAACCGTCAGCCATGGTCGGGCTGCGTGACACCGGTCCGCCGCCGCTGTTGAGTTTCGTGTTCTGGGTGGTGCTCGCCGCCACCGCCGTCGCATACGCGGCCGGTTTCGACATGTCCGACTCCTCAAGCGGCCAGATCCTGGCGTTCAGCGTCAACCTGTCGCTGGTGACCGCCCTGTGGCTGGTGCTGCCGTGGCATCGCACCGGTGGGTGGCGAGGGTCGGCGGCGGTGGTGTTCCTGACGGCGACGTTGACGTTGGGGCCGGTCGGCGCGGACGGGATCCACCTGCTGCTCACGCTCATAGCCTTCGCGAACGTGGCGTTCGTGCACGGCATGCGGACGGCCGCTGTGATCGTCGGCTGCATGTGCTGTGGTGCGTTCGTCTCGGTCATGACGGTGTTCGGAGGCAGCGTCCGGGACGCCGTGACGCAGACCGTGCCGATCATCGTGTTCGCCGTCTTCGTCCTGGGCATGACGTCGGCTGTGCTGGAGGCTCGGCGCAGACGTGAGGATGCGCAGCGGCTGCTGGCCCGGGTCAGGGAGCTGACGATCGCGCAGGAACGAGCCCGGATGGGCGCGGAGATGCACGATTCCGTCGGCCATCACTTAACGGTGATCAAAATGGGCCTGGAAAACGCGGAACGGTTCCGCTCCCGGCGTCCCGACGCCGCCTGGGAGGAGGTGCGTCAGGCGAAGGACCTCACGAAGCACGCGCTGACGGACGCCCGCCGCTGGGTCCGGGCGCTGCGCCCGCTCGCGCTCGACGGGCACGTCGGCAGCGCGGCCCTGCAACAGCTGGCGGCGTCGTTCGACGGCACGGGGCTCGAGGTCTCCTTCGAAGTCGAGGGCGGCGAGCTACCGCTGGATCCCGACATCGAACTCGTCCTGTATCGGGTCCTGCAAGAGGGCCTCGCCAACGCCGTCCGGCACGCAGATGCCCGCCAGGTACAGGGCATCCTCGCCTTCCGCGATGACCGGGTCGTACTGACGGTGGCCGACGACGGCAGGGGCCGCGACCGCCGGGCGCGGGGTGGGTTCGGCCTGCACTCGCTCGCCGAACGCACCCGGGCGGTGGGCGGCACGCTGACCACGGGTGATCGTCCCGGTGGTGGGTTCGAGGTACGGGCGGAACTGCCCGCCGGCGCGGGGGCGGCGCTGTGAGCACGATCCGGGTACTGCTGGCCGACGACCAGGAGCTGATCCGCCAGGGCCTGCGGAAGATGCTGGACATCGAGGACAGCATCGAGGTCGTCGGCGAGGCCGCGGACGGTGAGGAGGCTCTGCGTACGGCCGGGCAATGTCATCCGGACGTGGCGCTTGTGGACGCCAGGATGCCCGGGATGAACGGCGTCGAGCTGATCACCCTCTTGTCGGCACGATATCCGGCGGTTGCCGCGCTCGTGCTCAGCACGTTCGACGAGGACGGGTACATCTTCGGGGCGTTGCGGGGTGGTGCCGTCGGCTACCTGCTCAAGGACTGCACGCCGGAGGAACTGGTCGATGCCATCCGGCGAGTCGGCCGCGGCGAGACCGTGCTGGCCTCCCCCATAGCCGCCCGGCTGGTCACCGAAATCCGCCGCTCGGCGGCACCGGTGCCGCCCGGCGCGCTGGCAGACGATGAGCGACTGTCGGCGCGAGAGGTCCAGGTGGCCGAATTGATCTCGACCGGAGCCACGAACAAAGAGATCGCCGCCCGGTTGCTCCTCACTGAGGGAACGGTGAAGAACCACGTCACCAGCCTGCTCCGCAAGTACCATCTTCGCGATCGCACCCAGCTCGCGCTGCGTCTCCAGGAGGTACGGCGGGCCGCACCATGACCCCAGGCGCCGATGCGCGTTCACGGGGGGAACGCCTCTGGCGCCACGAAGCAGGGAGGTTCAGGGAATTGCGTGCCCAGAACAACGTCTACATCGGTTCGGTTGCACTCGACGATGCTGGGCATTTCGCCGTCCCGGACCTGGGATCGCTGCCGGTTGCCCAGGCTCTGACCGAGGCCGGCTCCTGGCTGCCCCAGGAGGGGATGGATGTCATCATACCCAGACGACTGATCGTCGAGGCCAGGCTTGCCTGCTGGCTTCATGCCCGCGTCGACAACGCCCGCGGGAGCCTTACGCCGTCAGGCAGCCGCGTCCTGGGAGGACAAGCGACGCACCATCGCCCGTCTCGACCTGGTGCACATCCGGCCCGGTGTCCCATCAGAGGTGCGCGACGCGCTGGTTCGTGTCGTGGTCTGCGAGATAGCCGAGGTCGGCGGTCTGCGCCTGGTCACCGCGGTCGACGATCCCGGGCTCCATAGACTGGGGTTCCGGCCCGCCAACGGCGGCGGTCTTGCGATTCACACCAGGAACACTGAACCGCCAGAGGACCCCGTGGCCGGAACTTGATCCGAGGTGCCTCACGAGGCTGGGCCTCAAACGAAGCGTTCTTCACCGACGTCTGGCAGCGGGTCGGGGAGGTCGATGCCGGCGCAGACCTTGGCCGCGGTCAACCTCACTGGGCAAGAGCCACCGGATGCCTTCGGGGCCGAGCCCGGTGCGTGGTTTCCGGGTGACGGCGAGGTTGCCGCTGTGGTCAAGGTGCTGGTGGCCGACGACCAGGCAGTCTTGAGAGCCCCGCACCCTCGCGGCACTCCAACAGTCCGGACGATGAACAACAAGTTAGGCGTGTGAACCCCTGGCGCAGCCGAGGTGATCTCGTGCTCGGCCGCGCCGACATGCCGGTGAGGTAGCGATCAGCCGGTCCGGTCGTCGGGGTCGGACCTCGTTCCCGAGTCGAAGCTCGCTGTCACGGGCGCGGTGCTCCAATCGCTCACCTCATCGCCCCTGTCGACGCGCAGCAGCCGCGCCTGCATGGCGTCCATCAGCTGGTCGGCGCCGGGCAGGAACTCGGGGCCGTTGAC
>NZ_JBHYIO010000027.1:0-74828 GCF_042740095.1 Nonomuraea sp. NPDC059023
GCATCAACGTCCTGCACGCCATCTTGCGCACCCGCAAGCCCTACGACCCCGGCCACCAGATCCGCACCGCAGCTTGACAGAAGCATTAGGCAGCCGCCTTGATGAACGACAGATCGGTGGCGTCCTTCGCCTTCATCCCCGGCTCGATCACGCCGGCGCGGACGAAGAAGTCGATGGTGACCTGCATGTTGCGCTCCGTCAGTCCCGCCGCGTCGAACAGGCCCGCCTTGACCGAGCGTTCGGCGATCTCGGCCACGTCGCCGATCTCCTCCTCCGGCAGGTAGGTCCGCACGAGGTTCACCAGGTGCCGCGGATCGGCGTTGATCCTGGCGTGCTCGCGCACCAGCGCGGAGACGAACAGCTGCGCCACGTCCCTGTGCTCGGCGAGGAACGCGGTGTTGGCGTAGACCGTCTGGGGACGCAGGTCGGGCAGGGTCTTGCCGAAGTCGACGACCTGGGCGAAGGCGGAGTCGCCCGAGCGCTCCAGGGCCACCACGTCGGCCAGCTCCAGCGCCGTGGCGTCGATCTCGCCGGCGACCAGGGCCTGGGCGCGCACGTCCGATCCGCCGATGGTCAGGTACTCCGGCTTGCGGTCCCCGGTGCACTGCGTGCGTACCCACTCCTCGGTCATCGCGGTGGCGACCGCGCCCCGGCTGAAGATCCCGAACGGTCTGCCGTTCAGTTCGTCACAGGTGACCCGGGACTTGCCGTAGATCGCCCACTGGTTGCCGATCGCGTCGGCGATGATCCGGATGGGCGCCTCCTGCTCGATGGCGCTCAGCGCGGGGCTGGTCGCCTCGGCGGAGATCGCGTACGCGCCCTCGGCCAGGCCCCCGATGGCCAGTTCCGGCTCCGCGAGCTCCACCACCTCGACCTTGTGGCCCGCCTGCCTGACCACGTCGACGGCGGCGAGAATCGGCACGGTGGTGATGTCCGGCTCCGTGACGGCGATCGAGAACGAGAGGGTCCCGTCCGGGTTGGTCTCGGTCCCCCGAACGCCGCACGCGGCCAGTGCGGACATCACCGCCAGCGCCGCGAGCCTCTTCAGATGCATAATGCTCCTTGTCAACGGCTAGGCAAACGTATGCCTAACGGCAGCATAGAGAGAAGGATCGGGCCGCCGTCAAGGGCGTTCTTCGCGGCAAATGTCAGATTCGCCCGCTGACCTCGGATGACGCAGGCAAACGTTTTCCTCGCTATGCTGAGTGCCGTGAGCTCATTGGTGGAAGTCGCACGAGCGGCCGGCGTCTCCGTGTCGACAGCGTCACGGGTGCTGACCGGCTCCAGTCACCCGATCTCGGCCAAGACCCGCGCCAAGGTCATCGCGACCGCGGAGAAGCTCGGCTACTCGCCCAGCGCTCTCGCGCGGGCCCTGGTGTCGCGCAGCAGCAGGCTCATCGGCGTCCTCGTCAGCGACATCGTCAACCCCTACTTCTCCGTCATCGCCCGCGGCATCGACGACGTCGCCAGCCGCGCCGGATACGTCACCATGCTGTCCAACGTCGACCGGCGTACCAGCACGGAGATCAGCAGGCTGCGGACCATGCGCGACTACCGCGCGGCCGGGGTGATCATCGCCGGTAGCGGCTTCGAGGACGATCCGCTCGCGCCGGACCTGGCCGAGGCGGTACGGCAGGCCAAGGACCAGGGCATCCAGGCCGTGTCCCTGACCGCCCGCGACCTCGGCTGCCCGGTCATCACCGCCGACAACGAGGCCGCCGCCCGCGACGTCACCGACCACCTCGTCTCGCTCGGCCACCGCCGGATCGCCTTCATCGAAGGCCCGCCGGGCATGACCACGAGCAAGCAACGCCGCGACGGCTTCCTGGCCTGCATGAACGACGCGAACCTGGGCGAGGTGGCGCGGTGCCTGCCCGGCGGCTTCGACTTCGAGGCAGGCCACCTGGCCGCCATGCGGCTCATCGCCCGCCCGCCGCTGCCCGACGCCGTCCTCGCGGCCAACGACGAGGCCGCCGTCGGCGCGCTCAACGCGCTGCGGCAGGCCGGCATCGACGTGCCGGGCGAGATCTCCGTCGCCGGCATCAACGACCTCAGGGTCGCCCGGTTCGTCGGCCTCACCACGGTGAGCCTGCCGCTGTACGAGATGGGCGCCATGGCCGCCCAGCACGTGATCGACGCCCAGCCCGGCGACGCGGCGACGACCCTCCTGAGCCACCGCGTCATCCCCCGGGAGACCACCGCCCGGCGGCCGACCGGCTAGGCGTCGGCGTTCCTGCCGGAGGGTCGAGTATCTTGTGCTCGCGCTCGCAGTTCACGGGAGGAACACGGATGTCGTCTGAAGGACGCCGGGTCCGGCTTCAGGACGTCGCCGACCACGCCGGCGTCTCCCTGGCCACCGCCTCGCGCATGCTGAGCGGCTCCGACTACAAGGGCAGGGCCGCGCTGCGCGACAAGGTCGTCGCCTCCGCCGCCGAGCTCGGCTACCGGCCGAACCTGCACGCGCGCGCCCTGGCCAGCTCGACCTCGACCAGTGTCGGGCTCGTCGTGCACGACGTGCGGGACGCGTACTTCGCCATGATCGCCGGAGGGGTGATCAAGGCGGCCGAGGCGCACCGGCTGCTGGTGACCATGGTGTGCACGTACCGGGACCCGCGACAGGAGCTCAGCTACGTCAGCCTGCTGAGCACGCAGCGCCCCCGCGCGATCATCCTGGCGGGCAGCTCCTTCGCCGACCGGGCGCACACGGCCGCGATGACCGCGCAACTGTCGGCGTACCAGGCCGACGGCGGCGCGGTCGTCTCGGTGACCCGCGGACGCAGGATCGGTCATCTCGTCGAGGTGGACAACGTCGAGGCCACCCGCCGGCTCGCGCACCTGCTCGCCGACCTGGGCCACACCTCCTTCGGCGTGATCTCCGGCCCCGCCAAGCTCATCGCGGTGCGCGACCGCATGCACGGTTTCCGGCTCGGCCTGCAGGACCGGGGCATCGAGCTGGCGCCCGACGCCATCGTGCACGCCGACATGTCGCGGGACGGCGGCGCGCGGGCCGCCCGCCGCCTGCTCGACCGCCCCGATCGGCCGACCTGCCTGTGGGGGGTGGCCGACGTGGTGGCGGTGGGCGCGATGGCCTGGGCCAGGAGCAACGGGCTGCGCATCCCCGAGGACGTCTCCGTCGCGGGCTTCGGCGGCACCCCCTTGGCCTCCGACGCCGTACCGGCCCTGACCACCGTGGAACTCCCGCTCGAACGTATCGGCAGGACCGCGCTGGACCTCGCGCTGCTGCCCCTGGACGAGCCGCGGCACACCGTGGAGATCGGCGGGACCGTGCTCATGCGCGACAGCACCGCCCCCACCGTCAGGGGCTCATGACGACGGGACCGTGAGCTCCGGGACGTCGATCCAGCGGCGCTCGCGCCACGAGCGCATCGCGAGCTCGGCGAGCTGGACGCCCTTGGCCCCTTCCAGCAGGTCCCAGGGGAATGCGGCGTCCTCGGCGACGTGACGCAGGAACATCTCCCACTGCGCGCGGAAGGCGTTGCCGTACTCCTCGTTGTCGGGGACCGGGGACCAACCGCCGCGGAAGTCGATCGGGTTGGGGATGTCCGGGTTCCACACGGGCATCGGGGTGGCGGCGCGCGACTGGATCCGGCACTCGCGCAGCCCGGCGACGGCGCTGCCGAGCGTGCCGTCGAGCTGCCACTCGCCGATCTCGTCACGGTAGGGGCGAGTCGCCCACGACGTGGTGAACTGCGCCACGACGCCGTGGTCGAACTGGAACAGGCCGTAGGCGGCGTCCTCGGCCGTCGCCACGTACGCGTCGCCGTCCTCGTCCCAGCGGCTCGGGATGTGGATCTCGCCATGGCACAGCACCGACCTGACCGGGCCGACGATGTCGTCGAGGACATAGCGCCAGTGCGGGTACATGTCCAGGATGAGGCCGCCGCCGTCCTGCCTGCGGTAGTTCCATGAGGGCCTGTTGATCGGCTGCCAGTCGCCTTCGAACACCCAGTAGCCGAAGTTGAGCCGGAAGCTGAGCAGGTCGCCGAAGAATCCGCCGTCGACCAGCCGCTTCAGCTTGCGGATTCCCGGCAGGAACAGCTTGTCCTGCACGACGCCGTGCTTGACGCCCGCGGCCTCGGCGAGCCTGACGAGGTCGAGGGCGTCCGCCAGGTCACCGGCGGTCGGCTTCTCGCAGTAGACGTGCTTGCCCGCCGCGATCGCCTTCCTGACCGCCTCGGCGCGCAGGTTGGTGACCTGGGCGTCGAAGTAGATCGTGTCGTCCGGGTTGGCGAGGGCCGCGTCGAGGTCGGTGGTCCAGCGGTCGATCCCGTACCGGCGGGCGAGGGACTCGACCTTGGCGGCGTTGCGGCCGACGAGGATCGGGTCGACCGTGAGCGTCCGCCCGTCGGAGAGGGTCAGCCCGCCCTGATCCCTGATCGCGATGATCGACCTGTCGAGGTGCTGCCGGGTTCCCATGCGCCCGGTGACGCCGTTCATGATGATGCCGGCTCGGACCTGATCCATGAGCGCTCCTTTGACTTGAATTGCAAGCGCTTTCTATCCATCGGCGCAGCTAGTGTCAAGGCTGCCTTAAGTCTTGCGTGTGTTCAATTTTCATGAGAACGTGCAGAAAATTGAAAGCGCTTCCCGATGAAAGGTGCTGGTCTCATGCCATCGACACCCCTCCTCGACCGGGTCGTCCTGGTCACGGGAGGCGGCCGGGGAATAGGACGATCCGTCGCCCTGGCCGCCGCCCGCGACGGCGCGCACGTCGCCGTCGCCTACCACTCCAGCCGGGCCGGAGCCCACGAGGTCGCCGAGAAGGTCCGGGCGATGGGCCGCGACGCCGACGTCCGGCCGTGCGACGTGTCGGTGCGCGAGGACGTGTTCGCGCTGGCCGCCTGGGCCGGGGAGCGCTTCGGGCGCGTCGACGGCCTGGTCAACAATGCCGGAATCCTCATGGAGTCGGACTTCCTCGACATCACTCCCGAGCAGTGGGACCTGGTCCTCAGGACGGATCTGTCCGGGATGTTCCATGCGAGCCAGGCCGTACTTCCCGGCATGCTGGAACGCGGCTCCGGCTCCATCGTCAACATCGCCTCCAGGCTCGGCCAGATGGGCTGGGCCGGAGCCGCGCACTACGCCAGTGCCAAGGCAGGCGCGATCGCGCTGGCCAAGTCGATCTCGCGGGAGTTCGGTTCGCGCGGCATCAGGGCCAACGCCGTGTCGCCCGGCGTCACCAACACCGCGATGGGGCGCACCGTGATGGAGGGCGAGGTCGGGCGCAAGCGCATGGCCGAGCTTCCGCTCGGCCGCTTCGCCGAGCCGGAGGAAGTGGCCGAATGCGTGACCTTCCTGCTGTCCGACGGCGCCCGCCTCATGCTCGGCCAGACGCTCAGCCCCAACAGCGGCGGGCTGATGCCATGAGCGCCAAACTCCGCACCGTCGCGCAGGCCGTGGCCCTGGTGCCGGACGGCGCCGCCCTGTGGATCGGCGGGTCCGGCGCCGGGCACGGCGTGCCGCAGGCGTTCATCGACGAACTCGCCGCGACCTTCACCCGCACCGCCGCGCCCCGCGACCTGACCACGGTCCGCGTCGTCGGCATCGGCGACTTCGCCCAGCGCGGCCTGTCCCAGCTCGCGCTGCCCGGACTGACCCGGCGCACCATCGGCAGCAACATCGGCAACGAACCCGCCCTCGGCGCGATGGTCGCCGAGGGCGCGATCGAGGCGTACTCCTTCCCCCAGGGCGTGCTGTCGGCCCTGTGCCGCGACATCGCCGCGGGCCGTCCCGGTCATCTCACCCACGTGGGCCTGGGCACGTACGTGGACCCGCGCCAGACCGGCGGACGGCAGAACGCGCGCACCACCGAGGACCTCGTCCAGATCGTCGAGCTGGCCGGGCGGGAATGGCTCTTCTACCCCGCGCTGCCCGTCGACGTCGCGGTGATCCGCGCGAGCACCGCCGACGAGGACGGCAACCTCACCTTCGAGCACGAGCCGATCCTCGGCGACTCCCTCGCGCTGGCGATGGCCGCGCACAACAGCGGCGGCGTCGTCATCGCCCAGGTCGCCCACCTGACGACGCGCGGCTCGCTCCCGCCGAACCAGGTGCGCATCCCCGGCGCGCTGGTCGACCACGTCTACGTCGACGCCGAGCAGGGGCAGACCTACCGCACCGGCTACTCGCCGTACTTCTCGGGTGAGCTGCGCAGGCCGTACGGCACGGCCGCCCCCACACCCCTGGACGTGCGCAAGGTGATCGCGCGCCGCGCCCTGCTCGAGTTCCGCCGGGGCGACATCTGCAACCTGGGCTTCGGCATCTCCCAGCAGATCGGCGCGGTGGCCGCCGAGGAAGGCGTGGCGGAACGGCTGACGCTCACCGTCGAGCAGGGCATCTTCGGCGGCGTGCCCGCGCACGGCCCGGACGGCGGCGCCGGGGTGAACTACCAGGCCCGCCTGGAACAGCCCTCCATGTTCGACTTCTACGACGGCGGCGGCCTCGATGTGGCGAGCCTGTCCTTCGCCCAGGTCGACCGGCACGGCAACGTCAACGTGCACGCCTTCGACGACCGGATGCGCGGCCCCGGCGGCTTCGTCAACATCAGCGCGCGGACCGGGCGGCTCTGCTTCGTCGGCACGTTCACCGCGGGCGGCCTGCGCGTCGATCTGTCCGGCGGCCGGCCCCGTGTCGAACGAGAAGGCGCCCGGCGCAAGTTCGTCGACGACGTCAGGGAGATCAGCTTCAACGGCGCGATGGCGCTGGGCAAGGGCCAGAGCGTCCGCTACATCACCGAACGCGCCGTCTTCGCCCTGACCGCCGACGGCCTGGAGCTGATCGAGGTCGCCGACGGGATGGACGTGGAGAAGGACGTGTTCGCCCACATGGACTTCCGCCCGAAGGTAAGCGAGCACCTGCGCCCCATGGACGCCCGCCTGTTCCGCGCCGCCCGCATGGGGATCACCTTCGGACAAGAGGACTGACATGGCGACGCTGGTCAACGTGACACACGGAACCTGCGCGGAGATCGAGCTGGACAACCCGCCGATGAACGTCGTCTCCCGCGAGCTGACCGGGCAACTGCGCACCGCGCTGCGCGCCGTCGCCGGCGACGAGGACACCCGGGTCGTGATCCTCCACGGCGCGGGCACGCGGGCCTTCTGCGCGGGCTCGGACATTGCCGAGTTCGACGAACTGCACGAGCACGTCGCCGAACGCAAACTGCTGCTGGAGAAGCTCGTCTACCGGCAGCTCGCCAGGCTCCGGGTGCCGTCCATCGCGGCCGTCGAGGGGTACGCGCTCGGCGGCGGCCTCGAACTCGCGCTCTGCTGCGACCTGCGGATCGCGGGCGACCAGGCCAGGCTCGGCCTGCCGGAGCTCAAACTCGGCGTCCTGCCGGGCAGCGGCGGCACCCAGCGGCTGCCGCGCATCGTCGGACCGGCCCGCGCCAAGGAGATCATCCTCCTGGGCGAGCCGCTCGACGCCGCCACCGCGCTCTCGATCGGCCTGGTCAACCGCGTGGTACGCGCGGGAACGGCGCTGGCCGCTGCCCGGGAGATGGCCGCGACGATCGCCGCGCGCGGGCCGCTCGCCGTACAGGCGGCGAAAGCACTGATCGACCAGGCCGCGGACCGGCCGCTGGACGACGGGCTCGCGCTGGAGCTCGACGCGTCGGAAGAGATCTTCTCCACCCAGGACGCACGCGAAGGCGCACGCGCCTTCCTGGCCAAGCGTCCGCCGGCCTTCAGGAAGTCGTGATGCGCACCGTAGCCCTGTTCGGCAACCCGCTGCGGCGGACCCACTCGGCCGTCATGCACAACGCCGCCTTCGCGGCGTTCGGCATCGACGCCCGCTACGAGCTGCGGGAGGTGCGCGCATCCGACCTGGCCGAGCAGGTACGGCAGGCCAGGGACGAGCATTGGCTCGGCTTCCAGATCACCGCGCCGCACAAACAGGTGATCATGCCGCTCCTCGACGAGATCGAGCCCGACGCCCTGCGGATCGGCGCGGTCAACAGCGTGGAGGCCCGCGCGGACGGGCGGCTGGTCGGCTTCAACACCGACGTGAGCGGCTTCATGACGGCGCTGCGCGAGCACGTGGGCACGGACCTGCGCGGCGCCGGGGTCGTCGTGGCGGGCTCGGGCGGTGTCGGCCACGCCGTGTCGTACGGCCTGGCCAAGGACGGAGCCGGCCTCACCGTCCTCGACCTCGACGCCGCGGACGCGCGCCGGCTCGCGGCCAGGTTCGGCGATCTGGCGGCGATCGAGCCGATGGCCTTCGCCGATCCGCGCGTACGCGATCGCCTGGCCGGAGCGGACCTGTTCGTCAACGCCACATCGGTCGGCATGCTCACCCCGGGCCCCGTGGTGGACGTCGGCCTGCTCTCGCCGCGCGCCGCCGTGTTCGACGTGGTCTACCTCCCGCGGCTGACCGAACTCGTGCGCCAGGCCAGCGCGCGGGGCATGCGCGCGGCAGGGGGCGCCGGCATGCTGGTGGCCCAGGCGGCCGCGGCCTTCAGCCGCTGGACGGGCGCGGGCGACGCCACCACCGTGATGCGGGCGGCCGTCGAACCACTGCTGCGCCGCGACGACCTGGCCCCCTGAAGCGCCTTACGGCCGGCGACCGCCCCCCGGCCGCGGTTCTTCCTCCTTCCTTCGCCGCAACCGGGCAGAGCTTTCCCGGCTTTCGCCGACGTATCCGGTATAGACCGGATACGGTGGCCCGTGGAATTCGGCGAAGCCCGTAAAGGCCACCGGGAGTGTCTCTATGCGTACCGTTCTTTCCATCGGGGCGGCGGCGGTTCTCGCCTTCACCCTCGCACCCGCCCAACCGGCGGCCGCCGCGGCGCTGCCAGGGGGCAAGTCCACGTATGTCGTGTCGCAGGGGCATCTCAAGGCGTCCTCCCGGGAGAACTGGGTGCGCCTGGGCAGTTACCGCTTCGCCGCGAACGGCACCGTGACCTCGTCCCTCTACCTGTGGTGGCAGCGCCACCCCGAGGCCAGGCAGGGCACCGGCATGACCCCGGACGCGGGCTGCAGCACCAAGGCGGGCGGCAAGGGGACGCGGGTACGTACCTGCCAGGTGCTCACCGCGGGCGGCTTCACCGGCGCGCCCGACGAGACCCGCACCGGGACGTACACCGTGTCGGGGAACGTCGTGAGCATCCAGTGGAAGATCGCCCAGACGTGGACGGAGCAGTGGTTCGTGCGCCCCTCCCCCGACGGGAAGCTGGCGCGGCTGGACCTCAAGTCCAGTTCGCTCGCCACCCACGGCTACGCCTACGGCAGCAACGCCGCGCTCGGCACCCGGCGCGCGATGAGCTCGGTGAAGGCGCACCCCGGCACGCTCCGGCAGGATCTGACGAGCTGGGCGGGCGGCAGGCTCGTGCCCTCCATGAACCAGCCGTTCGGCCACAAGGCCTTCCGCGCCTGCACGACCACCACGAGCTGCCTGACCTACCTGCAGCCCTCCTCCAACGGCGCCTGCCAGAAGGCCGGCGGCTGCCCCAAGTACGGCGGCGGCACCCGTGCGAACGTCAGCTCCATCCAGTACTACCTCACGAAGATCTCCAACTCCGACCGCCGCGACTCGATGTGGCACTGGTGCACGTGCCTGGCGATGGAGCGCGGCCAGTTCTGCTACACCGGCAACTCCCACGTCAAACCGCTCATGCAGATCATCGACGACAAGGGCGCCTTCCGCGGATGGGTCGGGGCGGAAGCATCGTTCTCCACCGGCGCGCGAGGGGCGGACATGCTGGCGGTCTTCCGCATCAGCGACTTCCGCTGATGGCCCGCACGCCGCATGACAGCTTCCACGATCTCGCGCTGCCACCGGACCTCGACCCCGGCCGCAACAAGGGCGACCAGATCAGGGAGATCCTGGAGCTCATGGTGCGCGCCCTGCCGCCGGGCACGCTGCTGCCCTCGGAACGCTCGATCGCCGAGCGCTACCAGGTGGCCAGGGGAACGGTCCGGCAGAAGGTCCAGGAACTCGTCATGCTGGGCGTGATCCGGCGCTCCAGCGGTTCCGGCACGTACGTCGCCGAGCCGAAACTGCAGCAGGGCACCACGATGGCCTCCTTCAGCGAGGAGATGCGGGCCCGGGGCAGGACTCCGGCCGCCCGCATCCTGTCGGCCCGCACCCGCCGGGCCGGCATCGCCCTCGCCGAGCGGCTCGGCGTCGATCCCGGCGAACGTGTCATCGACCTGCGCAGGCTCCGCTCCGCCGACGGCACGCCCATCGCGATCGAGCACACCCATCTGTCCGCGCGCCGCTTCCCCGGCCTGCCGCGCGTCCTGCGCGATGACATGTCCCTGTACGCCACGCTCAGCGACCGCTGGGACGTGCGGGTGGAGCGGGCCGTGCACCGGGTCTCCGCGATCGCGCTGGGCGAGCAGGAGGCGGCCCTGCTCGGAGCCGCCCCCGCGCTGCCCTCCTTTCTGGTGGAACGGCAGGCCTGGGACCGGCACGGCGCCGTGGTCGAATGGGGACGCTCCACCTACCGGGGCGACTTCTACGACCTCGTCTTCGACGTAGGCACCTGACACGTGCGGTGTTGTGTCAGAGGCCGCGTCAGGGCGGCGACGGCCCGGTATCAGAGCGGTCGAAGAGAGTGAAGGACATGAACGGAGCACCGTTCACCGGCGACTTCACTCCAAGGAGCAGACCATCATGTCCGTCACCCTCACCGACCAGGACAAGCTCACCCTCCGCCTCGCCGCCTGGGGCGCCGTCTCCCTGATGTCGGCCGCCGGCGCCGCCGGTTCCGCCCACCAGGCCGCCACCCACGGCTCCGTCGCCCTGACCTCCGCGACCGGCCAGGTCGGGCACGTGATCACCAAGGCGCCCAAGGGTGCGAAGTACGGCAAGACCGTCGCCGAACTCGCCGACCGGGTGCTGCCCGCCTTGACCGCCGCCATGAACCTGCTCAGGCAGCAGGATCCGGCCGAGGCCGACAACTTCCGCCGTACCGTCATCGTCGCCGCCGAAGCGGCCACCCGGGCCCAGAAGTACCCCAGCCCCACCATGGCCGAGATGACCCGCAAGATCACCGAGGCCCTCGACGCCGCCTGATGGGAGGCGGGCCCGGTAGCTCAACCGCCGGCGGTGACTCCGCTCATGACCACCCCGGCCAGCCGTACGACGGCGGCCTCGGAGGGCATGCCCGCGGCGGCCGACAGCGCGTGGAGGCAGTAGCGCGCGAGTTCGGCGGCGGGCACGTCCGCCCTGAACTCCCCGCTCTCCGCCCCCTCCTCCAGCAGGGCGCGGACGAGGTCGGCGAGATGCCGCTGGGCGTGCGCCGGGTGCCCGTCGTGATGCAGGAGCGCGCCCAGGTCGGGGCCGTGATCCCCGCGCCGCCGCAGGATGCGCGCGTACGCGGCAAGCACCGCCGCCAACCGGCGGCCCGCCTCGCCCGGCCGGTTCGCGATCTCGGTGAGCTGCTGGAGATGGGCGGCGACCTGCCGCTCGTGCCAGGCGGACAGGATCGATTCCACGTCGGCGAAGTACTTGTAGACCGTGGCCCGGCCGATGGCCGCCCGCTCGGCGATCTGCGCCATCGTGACGGACATCAGCCCGCGCTCGACGACCAGCGCCCAGGCGGCGTCCAGAATCGCGTCTCGCACGGCGGCCCGGTGCGCCTCGATGGTCTCGTTCCACAGTTTGGGCACCGTCCAAGCATACGGGACGACAAGGTCGTGACAGATGTCCCCTATAGCGACATACTGTCTCGCAAAAAGGAGAACGACATGTCTTCCCCGACACCGCCACCGGCGCCGAAGTGGGTAAAGATCTCCGGGATCGTCGCGGCCATCCTGCTCCTGGCGTTCCTCATCGCCCAGGTCTTCGGCGTCGGCGGCGAACACGGCCCCGGCCGGCACGCCTCCCCCGCGCACGCGGCGACCCTCGCGGAGCCCCGCCCGTGATGCCGCCCCGCCTGCGCAAACTCATCCTGACCACGCACATCGCCTCCTCCGTCGGATGGCTCGGCGCGGTCCTCGCCTACCTGGCCCTCGACGTCACGGCCGCGTTCGGCACGGACGTCCCGGCGGTGCGCGGCGCCTACGCCGGCATGGACGTGCTCGTCCGGTTCGCGATCGTTCCTCTGGCCGGGGCCTCCCTCGTCATCGGGCTGGTCAACGCCCTGGGCACGCCTTGGGGGCTGGTGCGCCACTACTGGGTGCTGGTGAAGCTCATCCTCACCGTCGCTGCCACGGCCGTCCTGCTGATCGAGAGCCGGACGGTGCGCTCCCTGACCGCATCAGCGCTGAGCGACGCCGACCCGCGGCTCCTGCCCGCGACGCTGCCTCATTCGATCGGGGGCGCGACGGTGCTGGTCATCGCGACGATCCTGTCCGTCTACAAACCGCGCGGCCTGACACGGTACGGCTGGCGCCGCCGTACCGGCCCCCAGCGCCTGCGATCGCGGCCCGGATCCTGAGGGTCCTATTCGTCGAGGGTGTAGGCGCTCGCCTGCAGGGTGAACAGCCCGGCGTAGGTGCCGTCGCGTGCCATGAGTTCCTCGTGGGAGCCCGCTTCGGCGATGGTGCCGTCGGCGATCACCACGATGTGGTCGGCCATGTGCACGGTGGAGAAGCGGTGCGACACCAGCACGATGGTCGCGCCGTCGGTGGCGGCAGCCGCGCGGGCGCGGGCGATGAATCGTTCGAACAGGTCGTGCTCGGCCTGGGGGTCCAGGGCAGCGGTGGATTCGTCGAGGACCATGAGCAGCGGTGTCCGGCGCATGAGGCCGCGGGCCAGGGCGAGCTTCTGCCACTGGCCGTGGGAGAGTTCGGCGCCCTCGTAGACGCGTCCGAGCTGGGTGTCCAGACCGTTGGGCAGCAGGGCGACGGTGGAGGAAGCGCCCGCGGCGTTCACCGCCGCGCGCACGGCGTCGGGGGCGAAGTCCTGCCCGAGGTCGCCCACGCCCACGCTCTGCCCGGCGGGGAACTGGAACTTCACGAAGTCCTGGAAGACCCCGGACGTCCTGGAGCGCCACTGGTCCAGGTCGAGTTCGTTGAGCGGAATCCCCTCCACGGAGATCGTTCCCGAGGTGGGCAGGTACATGCCGGTGAGCAGCTTCACCAGCGTGCTCTTGCCCGCCCCGTTCACGCCCACCGCGCCAGCAGCCGCACCCGCTCCCTGATCCACCCGTCGATCCGATGCGTCAGTTCCAGGCTCCGGCGGCCGGTACGGATCGGCCGCGGGGCCGGAGGGTCAGCGCCCTCCACGCCGCCTCCTCGGCCGAACAGCGCCCGCCCATCCGACCATCGCCGCAGCCCTTCATCAGCCCGGGGGAAACCGTGCGGATGAGCCTAATGTGCGGACCTCTGCGATTCAATTCTTGACGAAGTTTATTAAATCGCCTACTTGCTGGGCTCCTGGCACCTGAACCGCCGGTTCTGAGGGGGTTGCCCTGGCCAGCGTGGTCATGGGGTGTCCGCGGCGCGCTGGCGCTGCCTGTCGCGGTAGCGGCGGGCTTTCACGATGCTGCCGCAGCCGCGCATGCTGCACCACCGGGCCGTGCGGTTGCGCGACTGGTCGTAGAACAGCCATCGGCACTCTGGGTTGTCGCACGACTTCAGCCGCGTCCACGTCTGCGTGAGCACGGCCTCGTGTACGGCCGCCGCGAGCGCCGCGATGACGCCTCCGGGGCCGTCCTCGCGTGGCCGGACGGAGGCGGCCATGGATCCGTGCAACACGTCGAGGCGTACCGAGGCGGCGTGCGGCGCGGTGAGATCGTTGAACGCGTCGACGGCCGCGCGGGGCGGCCGCTCGCCCAGGGTGTTGGCCGCGGCCATCTCACGCAGGGCGTCGCGCAGCCTTCGTAGCGCCGACAGGTCGCGTGCGGTCATCGGCCGGCCCCCGCTCAGCAAACCCTCCTCGGCCAGCCACGCGGTGGCGGCTTCCACGTCGCCCAAGGCGTCCTGGCCGTTGTAGATGTCGTGGGTGTCGACGAACCTCCGCACCACTTCCAGCGCGCCGGGCGCCGCGTTGCTGGGGTCGTTGCTCACGTCGAAGCCTCCTTCGGTCGCACACCATCATCACCATCGTATGCCACTTGATGGTAACGGCCTGCTTGTTTAACGTCACCATCGTAGCTATGTTGAAGGTGACGGTGAGGGGATTGCGAGCATCGGCCGCGCACGCTCGGGGTCTCGACGTTCCCGCCGTATCGCCAGGCCGGGCGGGGTTGAGCGGGCCTTGAGGATCTTCGGTCGGGGCGCCGCGGACGTCCTGCTGCCGGCGGGAGCCGTACCGTGCGGCACGGTTGTCGACCGCGCTGGTTCTCGTCGTCGGCGGGCGCCTGGGGAGTCTCGGAAGTGACGGCAGGCAAGGAAGGAGCGCCCCGCATGACGGATTTCACGACTGCACCGCTCACACCCGCGACGTGGAAGGACTTCGAGCGGGTCATGGGCTCGAACGGCGGCGCGCGCGGATGCTGGTGCATGCACTGGCGGCTCTCGTTCAAGGAATGGGAGGCCGGCGCGGGAGACGGCAACCGGAACGCGCTGCGTGAACGCTCGAAACAGCAGCCGCCACCCGGGCTGGTGTGCTACCTGGGCGGCGAACCCGTGGGCTGGGTCGGGATCGGCGAACGCTCGGAGTATCCACGCCTGCAGCGTTCACCGGTGACCAAAGCCCTCGACGACACGCCGACCTGGGTGATCACCTGCTTGTTCGTCCGGCGCGACCACCGCCACCAGCGGCTTCAGGCGAAGATGATCGCCGCCGCGTGCGACTTCGCCGCCGGGAACGGGCAGCACACCGTCGAGGGCTTCCCCGTCGACCCGGCGCCAGGACAGATCGCGGGCGCGGACAACGCCATGACCGGCATCGCCTCGGCCTTCCGGGAAGCCGGGTTCACCGAAGTGGCACGCCGCAAGAAGGACCGCCCGGCGATGCGCCGTACCGTCACCTGACGGCCACCGCCCCGGGAACGCGGGCACGTCTTGGTCACGGAATCGGAGAGGTACGGTCGCAGCCCCCGCCACCAGCGCACCCCTAGCGTCGAGCACCGGACACGACTCCACGGGAGGACCGGATGCGGGACGCGAGATGGCGCTGGGCGTGGCTGGCGGCGGGAGGGCTGCTCTGGCTCCTGTCCGTGCACGGGCGCTACGACATAGCGGTGGCGGCGTGGCTGGCTCCGGTCTTTCTCCTGCGGTTCGTACGGCTGAGCCCGGCCTTCACCGGCTTGCTCCTGGTCTGGGTGGCCTCGGCCGCGGCGGGACTGTTCTGGATGGCCGAGACCGTCGTCCCCATGACCCCGATCACCGTGCTGGGCGTGATCGCGCTGGGCACGCTGACGGTCCTGCCGTACGTCGTGGACCGGCTGCTCACCCCGGCGCCCCCATGGGTCTTCCCGGCGGCCATGGCGGCCTGCGGGTTCCTGATGACGCTCCTCAGCCCGTTCGGCACCGCCTTCGGCGTGCCCGCCGCGACCCAGCACGACAACCTGGCCCTGCTCCAGGTCGTCGCGCTCACCGGGCCGTACGGGGTGAGCTTCCTGATCGGGTGGTTCGCGAGCGTCGCCAACCAGGTCTGGGAGCGGCCTTCGTGGCGGGCGCCGGCGGTGTACGCGGGCGTGATGGTTCTCGTCCTGATGCTCGGCGGGGCCAGGCTCGCGTTCCTGCCACCCGGCGGGGCGACCGTGCGGGTGGCGGGCATCAGCCCGGACACGTCTGTCACGCGGGACCTGCGTGGCGTCATCGGCGAGGACACGTCGCCGGCCGAGGTGGCCGTGATGGATCCGGCCATGCTGCGGGCCGCGTACACCAAGGTCAACACGAACCTGCTGCAGAGGACGCGGGAGGCCGCGCGTGAGGGGGCGAAGATCGTCGTCTGGTCCGAGCAGGCGGCGAACGTGCTGGCCGGCGACGAACGGGCGTTCCTGGCCGAGGTCGCCGCCGCCGCGCGGGAGAGCGGGATCTACCTGCAGGCCGCGGTGTCGGTCGGCCGGCCCACGGCCAATCGCGTGTACCTGTTCGACCCCTCGGGCCGGCAGGTCTGGGTCTACGACAAGGCCCATCCCATCCCCGGCCTCGAGAACTACCCGGCCGGTAACGGCGTGGTGCCGGTGACGGCGACGCCGTACGGGCGGCTGGCCACGGTGATCTGCTTCGACGCGGACTTCCCCGAGCTCATGCGGGTGGACGCGGACATCATGATCGTGCCGGCTCGCGACTGGGCGGAGATCGGCCCGGTCCACAGCCAGAAGGCGCGGCTCCGGGCGATCGAGAACGGCTACTCCATGCTCCGTCAGGCGGAGTTCGGCGTGTCAGGGGCTTTCGACGCGCAGGGGCGGACGCTGGCCGCGCACGACTACGCGGGCGCCGATCGGCACGTGGTGTTCTCCGACGTGCCGATCCGGGGTTCGGCCACGCCGTACCGGGTGATCGGCGATGTCTTCGCCTGGTTGTGCCTGGCCGGTACGGCACTGCCGATCGTCTTCAGGCTGTGGCGGTACTCGCCGGGCGGGCGCCCGAACCAGCGGGTGAACGCGCGGCGGAACGCGCTGGGCTCGGAGAACCCGAGCCGGTAGGAGAGCGCGTCGATGGACTCGCCGCCCCGGCGCAGGCTGTCCAGGGCGATGTCGCGCAGCAGCTCCTCGCGGATCCGGTTGAAGGACGTGCCTTCCCGCCGCAGGAGCCTGCGCATGTGCTGGACGCTCACCGACAACCGGGCGGCCACGTCCTCGGCGCGGGTCCAGGTGGTCATGTCGCCGCGTTCGATGACGTTGCGGACCCGGTCGGCGGTCGTGGTGCCGTAGTCGCGGTGCAGGAGCAGGTCGGCCGGGGAGCGGCGGATGTAGCTCAGCAGTTCGCGCTCATCGCGCACGATCGGGGCGCTGAGCAGGCGGGCGTCGAAGCTGAGGGCGGCCGAGGGGGCGTCGAAGCCGGGCGCGCGGCCGAAGATCGGGGCGTACTCGGCGCTGTAGCCGGGTTCGGGGAAGGGCAGTTCCAGGCCGATGAGGGCGATGCGCCGCGCGATGAGCCAGGCCGGGAAGCGGTGCACGAGGCTGAGCATGATCTCGGCGGCCAGGGGCGAGGTCTGGGTCTCGGCGGCGAGCTCGATCCGGGCCGTCGAGCCGTCCACGACGAACCTGCTTTGGGTGTAGCCGGTGGTGATCGCCGCGAACTCGACCAGGCGCTCCAGGGCGGCGCGCAGGTCGGGCGCGTGGATCAGGGCGAGGGCGATCATCCGGAACGTGCCGGGCGGCACCGGTCTGGGGCCGACGCGCAGGAGTTCGTCGCCGGTGACGTGCCAGAGGTGCCGCATCACGGTCACCGCCTGGTCGCAGTCCACATGAGTGGCGCTCGCCTGCCGTACCTCGACTCCGGCGGCGGCGGCAGCCGTACGCAGAAAGTGGCCCGGAACTCCATTTATCGACATAAGCCCCTCCCTGAGCTGGACCGTAGCATGCACGTTTCGGTCACACACCGCGCGAGCTTGGGATCCCGGGTTGTACGGCGAGGTGGATGAGGAGCCGGTGTCCGGGGCGGGCGCGAAGTAGTGCACGGCCAGCAGGGCGGCGCAGATGAACAGGTACAGGCCGATCGTGAACCAGATCGCCTGACGCTCCAGATTGGGGCGCTTGAACTGCGGCTTGTCAGTGCCATGGGGCGTGGTCATGAGGAAACTCCTTCACATGATCTACACGGCGGCTTTCGCGCAGGCCGGTCGGCTGTGTGCCCGGGGCGATGGAAACGGAGAATCGCCCCGAGCTCACCGGGTTGTGGGGTGGATGCGCGACCGCTCGTACTCGCGCGGGGCACGAAGCAGGTGGCGTGTATTCGCGATTCCCTCTTGTTCGATATGCGAGCGCCATGGTGATCAAGGCGGACGACCCTTGACATCGCCGTGCTGCTCGGCGGGAGCAGTTCCGGAGATATTCCTGCACGATTCAGCGGCTCACCGGATAGACTCGCCGTGAAGGCAACAATCACATTGGCTTCATTCGCCGAGAAAGGCCCTCCCCGGTTCGCCGGGTGGGGTCTTTCTCATTCTTGATTGCGCCACGGCCGGGCTGGATCACGTCCATAAACCGGCCGCCCACCACGCCGGCCCGCGCCTGTAGAGTCGTCTGGTGAAGGCTCTGGATTCCCTCGCGAGCTTGCCGAAAGCCGATCTGCACGTCCATCAGGAAGCGACCCGTTATCTCGATCTGATCCTGGCCGAACGCGAAGGCCGGGAGCCGTACGACTGGGCGGCCTGGCGCCGGCGGCTGGCGGCCGAGATCCCGCCCGGCAAGGAGCGCTTGCGGCGGGTCGGGTCGGTGCAGCCGGTTCCGCTCGGACACGACGATGACGACGAGTTGTTCGTCGCGAGGTTCGCGGCGCTGATGCGCGATCACGCTGCCGCCGGCGCCTGGTATGTCGAGATCCGCTGCGGCGGTGAGGTCGTCACGCGTGACGGCTTCATGTCGATGTTCCGGCAAGCCGAGCGGCAGGTGCGTACCGACTATCCGCGCCTGCGCGCCGAGGCACTGGCGATCGTCATCCACGCGGGGCGGGATCCCGGACGCGCGGACGCGTTCGCCGACGGCTGTGTCCGCGCGGCCGGGGAAGGGCTGGCGGGGGCCGACTTCCTCTATGCGCCGTACGACACCGAGGCGGACTGGGCCCCCATGTACCGGCTGGCGGAGCGCTTCGCCGAAGCCGGACTGGGGATCACGGCGCACGCGGGCGAGCTGTCGACGGCCAACATCGCCGCCGCGGCGCGCATGCCGGGTCTGACCAGGATCGGGCACGGCATCCACGCCGCGGCCGACCCGGAGCTGCCGAAGCTGCTCGTTGACCGGGGTGTGACGCTGGAATGCGCGTTGACGTGCAACGACTACTTCGGCGTCCTGCCGGAGCTCGCGGAGCACCCGCTGCTCCGGCTGGTCGAGGCGGGCGTCGCGGTCACCCTGGCCACCGACAATCCCGTCCAGCTCAGCACGACGATCGAGCGGGAGTACGCCGCGGCGGCGCGACTCGGCATGAGCGTCGATCAGCTCGCCGGCTTCACCCGGAACGCGATCCGGGCGGCGTTCACCTCGGACGAACGCAAGTCCGCGATGCTCGGCGAGCTGAGCGAGATCGGCCGGGTCGGTGGTTTCCCCGGCGGATCTCGCTGAGCGTTGCCGGTCCGGGGGGCGTGTCAGCCGCGCTGGGCTTCGTGTGCCGCGGTCCGTGTCCTGGTGTCGAAGCCCTTTGCGATCAACCAGATGGCCAGGACCAGGCTCTGGAGCGCCAGTGGCGCATTGATGGCCAGGTAGACGGGTGTGACGACGTCGGTCAGGCCCACCAGCACCAGGAAGCTGGCCAGTATGGCCGACCCGGCCCCGAGAAGGCCCCAGGCGGACAGCCAGCGAGGCACAAGCCTCGATCGATACAGAATCCCGAACAGCAGGAGATCCCCGAGACCCAGCGAGATGATCAGCGCGACATGGTTGACGAAGTCGCGCGCGGTTCGTAGCAGCTCGCCGATGGTGGCAAGGTGAGCCGCGCCGCCTTGGGCGAATTTCTGGCCCAGCACCAGGAACAAGGGCAGGAGAATCACGCCGATGAAATGGAACGTCGCGGCGACCAGCCTGAATCCGAGGAATCCCAGACTGAGCGCTTCATTCACCTTCCTCAACGTGGGGTACAGGCACAGCGCGAACCCGACATAGGCCGGGATCATGATGAACTGGGAAACGGCGCCGACGATGATCTGGTTCTCGTGCGCCGGGATGAGAGCCAGATAGTTCGATTCCTCGATGACGGGAACGACACTCAGCATTCCCGCGATCATGCCCATGATGACCAGCGCGCCGGCCATGGCGGCCGCGCGCCTGTTTTCCTTCATAGCACTCTTCTCGTAGACGTCGAAGCACTTACACCGTAAGGGCAACTGAGGCCGACCTTATCCTTACGGAGTAAGGTTGGCAAGCCGGCGGCCTCAGATCGGGCGGCGGGTGGCGGAGGGTAGCTCGCCGTACTTCTGGAAGTAATGGGCGGCGAAGCGGCTCAGGTGGGGGAAGCCCCACCGCAGCGCCACGTCCGTGACGCTCGTCGACGCGCCGGTTTCGGCGATCGTCCGCAGGTCGGCGTGGGCCTTGGCCAGGCGGACCTCGCGCAGGTACGCCATCGGGGTCGTCTGCATGTGTTCACGGAAACTCGCCTGCAGGGTGCGTACACTCACCCGGGCCGCCGCGGCGATGTCACGCAGCGAGACGAGCTCCCCCGCATGGTCTTCGCAGTAACGGCGGGCCCGCCGGAGCGCCGCCTGACCGGCGAGCGGGGCGGGTTCGGCCACCACGGCGGCGAAGTTCCCGGCGTGCGAGGCGACCATCGTGTGCAGGAGGAACTGCTCCATGTGGTGGGCGGCCAGCGGCGAGGCCGTGAACGACAGCACCCCCTCGGCAAGACCGCGCAGCGCGCCGCCGAACGGGCCGTCGATGGCGATCTCCGGCTCGAAGACGGGCACCCTCGGGGACGGGCCGCTGAGGTAGTCCGCCAGCGTCCGCTCGACCTGCGCCTGCGGGACCTGGACGATGAGAACCTCGTGGTTGACGCTCCAGTTCATGACGGGCCGCTGCCCCGGGCCGATGACGGTGATCGGGGTGCAGAGCTCGCGCCGGTCCACGCTCAGCCGCCCGTGGCCACGCAGCGGCACGTGGATGTAGAAGTCCTCCAGGTCGCGCACGCTCACGCTGATCTCCGCCCCGTAGGCGAGCGTCTGCATCGTGAGCGTCCCCCGGTGCAGCGGCCGGTAGCGCGCGCCGTCGGGACTGAGTTCGCGCACCTTCAGCTGATGCGGCGCGAAATGCCGCGTGACCAGGTCATGCATTTCGTCGACCAGCACGTGGCCCCCCTTATGCCGATGGCGCACATCTTGCCGTTTCCGGAACACGAGTGGAAGCCGGTTGTCTATCCGGAATGCGCGATTACGGACGCGGTTGGCGGATACCCCGCCGGGTCGCGCTCCGGCAGGGTGGTTAAGGCGGGAAGCGGGGGCTCTCGCGCACCGACCACCACGGAGAAAGTCATGAGCGCGCACATTCAGACCTTTCACCTCGATATCCCGGACGCCGCCGTCGACGACCTGATCGAACGGCTCGGCCGTACCCGATGGCCTGACGCGATGCCGGGACTGGGGCACGGCATCGCCCAGGAGCGGGTCAGGGAACTGGCCGAGTACTGGCGCACCGGCTACGACTGGCGGGCCGCCGAGGCGCGGCTGAACCGGTTACCGCAGTTCGTCACGGAGATCGACGGGCAGCGCATCCACTACGCGCACGTGCGCTCCAGCCGTGACGACGCGCTGCCGCTGCTGATCACGCACGGCTATCCGAGTTCGTTCGCCGAGTTCGAGAAGCTCGTTCCCCTCCTGCTGGAGCGCGGCTTCGACCTGGTCATCCCGTCGTTGCCCGGATTCGGCTTCTCGGCTCCGGTGCGTGAGCCGGGCTGGGCGATGGGCCGCACCGCGCGGGCGTGGGCGTCGCTGATGGCCGCGCTCGGCCATTACCGGTACGGCGTGCACGGTGGTGACGTGGGCGCGGGGATCTCCGGGGCCCTCGGCGCGCTGGACGGCGAGCACGTGGCGGGAGTCCATCTCGTCACCGACCCGTACACCGCCGCGGCCACCGCGACGTTCCTGCCGTGGGTCTCCCAGAGGCTGAATCCGGACGACGAGATCGACAAGCTGGCTCTGAGCCGCATGGAGGAGTTCAGGAAGGAGGACTCCGGCTACCTGGCCATCCAGAACACGCGCCCGCTGACGCTGGGTTTCGGACTGACCGACTCGCCGGTGCTCCAGCTCGCGTGGATCGCCGAGAGCTTCGACGCCTGGACCGACCTGCCGATCGACCTCGATCAACTGATCACCAACGTCAGCATCTACTGGTTCACCAGCACGGGCCCGTCGGCCGCCCGGTTCCTGTACGAGCAGCACCACGCCTCGGACTGGGGCGCGCCGCCCACCGTGCCCGTGGGTTACTCGGTCTTCGGCGCCGACCCGACCGTACGCCGCCTGCTGGAGCCCGCCGAGGGGGTGCACTGGGTCGAGCACGAGCGCGGGCGCCACTTCCCGGCCATGGAGGCGCCCGAACAGCTCGCCGAGGACCTGTCCGGCTTCTTCGACGGACTCAGATGACGACCTCGTGCTCCCACGCCGGGCGCGGCTGGAGATGCAGGCGCCAGTAGTGCTCGGCGATGTCCGCGGGGTCGAACGCGGTCCCGGCGGCGACCACGCCGCCCACCGTGACGCTCGCCGCGTGCACGCCCGCCGGGCCGTACTCCTCGTCGAGTGCGGCCACGAGCGTGCGGAGCCCGGCCTTGCCCAGCGACAGGCTGAGGTACCCGGCCCTGGGCTCCGGCATGCCGCCGGTGACCAGGAACGTGCCGCCGCCGGACCGTGCCATGCCGGGCAGAACGTGCGCGGCCGTCACCAGCGCGCCGCCCACGTTCACCGCCCACCTGCCCAGATGGCCGTCGAGCGACAGCTCTCCCGGCCGGTCGGGCCGGATCACCGCCGCGTTGTAGACCACCACCTCCGGCGCTCCCAGCTCGGCCAAGATCTTGTCAAGGGCCGCGCGCAGGCGGTTCTCGTCGCCCGCGTCGGCCGTGGCGGTCAGCACCGCCGTTTCGCCGCCCACCGCCGCGGCGACCGCGCGTACCGTCTGCTCGCTGCGCGCGATGAGCGCCACGGACCGGCCCTCGCGGGCGAACCTGCGCGCCACCGCCTGCCCGATCCCCGGACCTGCGCCGATAATCACTACTCCGGACATAAGCGACTCCTCCTTCGTGTTGGCACGGACACTAAGGCGTCACACCCATGTGAAGGTCAACGGAGGAGCCCGTGCGCATCAGCGACCTGTCCGAGCGATCCGGCGTCAGCCGACGGCTGCTGCGCTACTACGAGGAGCAAGGCCTCCTCCATCCGGTACGGCAGGCCAACGGCTATCGCGACTACGCCGAATCCGACGTCGTGGCGGTCCGGCACATCCGCCTGCTCCTGGAGGCCGGGCTGCCGACCGTGGTGATCGGCCGGTTGCTGCGGTGCGTGCACGACGACGGCGGCAGGGCCGTACCCACGCCGTGCCCCGGCATGGTGAACCAGCTCCGCCGCGAACGCACCAGAATCGCCGAGACGATCGGCAAACTGCAGACGTCCCAGAGGGCCTTGGACGGGCTGCTGGCCGACGCACTGGGCGCTTTCGCCCGGTCAGGGATCTAGGCTCGGGCCGGCCCTTTCAGGGGTACCCAGCGCCTTCGCGGGGACCAGGCAGGTCCAGGGACGCGAGCCTGGCCGGGTCGGTCACGATCGTGATGGCCGCGATCCGGCCCTCGGCGACGGTGAACGCGATGAGCGAGAGCGGCGCGCCGTCCTCCCGCCACGAGACGATGCCAGGCCGGCCGTTCACGAGCACGTCACGTCCCCGCGCCGCCGTGGTGGCCGACAGCCGCGCTCCGGCGGCGACCTTGGTGGCGCCGAGGACGACGACCACGCCATCGGCGGTGCCGACGGTCAGCTTCACCTCGGGGTCGAGCACGCGCAGCAACCCCTCGAAGTCGCCGTGCCGGGTCGCCGCCAGGAAGGCCCGGACCACCTCCCGATGCTCCTGCCTGGCTTCGGGCGGCTGCTCGGTCTCCCGCACCTTCCTGCGGGCGCGGCTGGCGAGCATCTTGGTGGCGTCGGCGGACTTGCCGAGGATCTGGCCGATCTCCTCGAACGGCACCGCGAACAGGTCGTGCAGCACGAACGCCAGCCGCTCCCCCGGCTTGAGCGAGTCCAGGACGACGAGCAGCGCCAGTCCGACCGAGTCGGCGAGCGCCACGTCCTCCTCCGGCGCGGGGCCGTCGTCGGCCGCCACGACGAGGTCGGGCAGCCGGTCGTCGTAGGCCGCCTCGGGGCGGGTCTGGCGGGCGCGCAGGACGTCGAGGCTGATCCGGCCGACCACCGTGGTGAGCCAGCCGGCCAGGTTGCCGATGGCGGCCGGGTCCTGGCGGGCGAGCCGTAGCCAGGCCTCCTGAACCGCGTCCTCGGCGTCGGCGTGCGATCCGAGGACCCGATAGGCGAGCGCGCGCAGCCGGTCACGCTGGGCTTCGAACACGTCGGCCACCAGGCTGGAGTCAGCCACCTCTGCACCTTTCCCCGGATCAGCGGTGCTGCTGGCGGAGGGAGATCCGGTTGCCGTCCGGGTCCACCGCCTCGATGCGAACGCCGAAAGGGTAGTCGACGGGCTCGGGCGCGTCGAAGGTCACGCCTCGCCGGCGGAACACCTCGAAGTCCTTCCTCAGGTCGTCCGACTCGAGGATGAGCGGGCCGGGCGTGTCGCCCGGCTCGGCCGGTTGCCCCGAGGCGGGCGCGTGCTTCCAAAGAATGATCTTGACGGGGTTTCCGGGAACGCCCACGGTGAGGAAACGTCCGTCAGGGCCCGGATAGTCGACGTGTTTCTCCAGTCCGAGCCCTTCGGTGTAGAACGTCAGCGCGCGGTCCTGGTCGGTGACGTAGACCGTCACGTACATGATGGTGGTCAGCATCCTGCTCTCACTCCATGGTCGGTCGACGAGTTGTCGCCTGTATGACGGGAGCGGGCGGGAAGAGGTAACAGGTCAGCCGCGCCACCACTTCTGGTTCGCGCCGCCGTGGCACTCGTACTGGATCAGCGCCGCCCCGGTGCCGCCCCAGTCCTTGACGTCCACGCACTTGTTGGACTGCGGGTTGACCAGGTCGCCCGCGCCGCTCAGCACGAACTGCTGCGCCGGGTTGCCGCTGCAGTGGGCGAGCTGGATGACGGCGCCGTTGTCCCTGGAACCCCAGGCCACGTCCATGCACAGCCCGAAGGCACGGATGGTGCCGTCGCCCGGGAACGTCCACCTCTGCGCGGGGCTGGTGTTGCAGTCCCAGAGCCACAGGGCCTGCCCGTCTGCCCCGTTGCCGTAGGGGACGTCGATGCACTTGTTCTGCCAGCCGACGATGCGGCTCGTGCCGCCTCCTCCGCCGGTCGTGGTGAGGCTCAGGCCGTACGCGCCGAGGATCTCGTTGACCGGCTGGAAGAAGGTGTTGCCGCCGCCGGCGCAGTCGCCCGACGCGCCCGAGGTGACGCCCTGCGCCTGGTCGCCGCTGATGAAGGCGCCGCCCGAGTCGCCGCCCTGCGCGCACGCGGAGGTCTGGGTGAGCTGGTTGACGAGGGCGCCGCCGCCGTAGTCGACGGTGACGTTCTTGGCCTGGACGACGCCGCAACGCCAGCCCGTGGTACGGCCGGAGCGGCAGATCGAGGCGCCGACCACGGCCTCCCGCGATCCGGCCACCACGGCGCTGCCGCCGCCGTAGTTGTTGACCCACGGGCGGGGCGTCCAGTCTCCGTTGGTGCGTACCCAGCCGTAGTCGTTGCCGGGGAAGGACGAACCCGCGACGGTGCCCTGGCTGACGTTGTTGTAGCCGAGGGTGGGGCTGCCCGCGCCGCCGCAGTGACCGGCGGTGACGAAGCCGCCGTTGCTGACCGAGAAGCCGACCGAGCAGAGGGTGTTGCCGTTGATGACGTACTGGTCGCCGCCGCGGAGGTCGTAGAGGGTGCGCGGCCGCTGCGAGACGGTGATCCGCACGTCCCGGGCGGGTACTCCGGCCTTCCGCACGAATCGTTCGGCCGAGGAGATGTCGGCGGCCGACACCACGACGGTGTTGCGCGCCGGGTCGACGTGCCAGGAGTGGACGTTCTCGCCGGGTCCGGCCTGGTCGAGCCTGGCCTTGGTGGCGGCGAGGTCCTGCTCGCTTCTGGAGACCTGAACGGGCAGGGCGCCCGCCGTACGGACCAGGCCGGCGTCGCGGGGGGTCAGGACGGCGACGGCGAGCCGTCCTTGAGCGGCGTCGAACCAGGCGCCGGCGAACCGGTCGCCGAGACGGCCGCGCACCTGGCGCTCCACCACGGCCGCGGCGGCCTCGTGCGCCTGCCGGACCCGGGCCTGCGCGGGGGTAAGGCCCAGGTCGCGCTGTAGGGCTTGGTCGGCGGAGGAATCGGGCGGCGGCGTCGGTACGGCATGCGCGGGGGACGTCGGGACGATCACGAGGGCGGCGAGGAGCGCCCCGCCGGCTA
Organism: Nonomuraea sp. NPDC059023; assembly: GCF_042740095.1. Classification (NCBI taxonomy): domain Bacteria; kingdom Bacillati; phylum Actinomycetota; class Actinomycetes; order Streptosporangiales; family Streptosporangiaceae; genus Nonomuraea; species Nonomuraea sp. NPDC059023. Next base: position 26,030 of record NZ_JBHYIO010000027.1, read on the forward strand.
ACAGGGTGAGTCTCACGGCAGGTCCTTCTTCGGGGGGTGGCGGACTCGGCGTGAGAGCGCTCTCTCACAGTGAGCTTTACAGCCGCCTCACTCGAAGTCAATCCGCTCAGCGGGGCGCGAGATTGATGTAGACGCCCTTCACCTCCGTGTAGACCTCCAGCGCGTGCGCCCCCATCTCCCGGCCGAAACCGCTGCTCTTGAAGCCGCCCCACGGCGCCGCCGGATCGGGGGTGTGGAGCATGTTGACGAAGACGGTTCCCGCCCGGATGTCGGCCGCCAGCCGGTGGGCCGTGGTCAGGTCGCCGGTCCAGATGGAGGCGGCCAGGCCGTAGGAACTGTCATTGGCGCGCCCGGCGAGTTCGGCCGGGTCGTCGTAGGTGAGGACCGACATCACCGGGCCGAAGATCTCCTCCCTGGCGATGCTCATGTCGTCGCCGACCCCGGCGAAGACGGTGGGCCGGTAGAAGTAGCCGGGACCGTCCACCCGGGCGCCGCCGGTCAGCAGGGAGGCGCCCGCCGCCACGCCCTCGCGTACGCGGCGGTCGACCTGGTCCAGGTGTTCCGCACTGATCAGGGGACCGAGGGCGACCCGCCCGGCCAGGTCGGCGGCTCGTTCCGTGAACTCGGCGGCCCGGCGGGCGTCGACGTAGAAGCGTGAGTACGCCGCGCACACCTGGCCGCTGTTGAACATGGCGCCCTGGACGCACCCGGTCACGGCGCGTTCCATGTCGGCGTCGGCCGCGACGATCACCGGGGTCTTGCCGCCGAGTTCGAGGGTGACGCGGGCCAGGTTGCCCGCCGAGGCCCGCAGGATGCTGCGGCCGGTCTCGGTGGAGCCGGTGAACGACACCTTGTCCACGCCGGGGTGGGCGGCCAGGGCCGCGCCGGTGTCGGGGCCGCCGGTCAGGAGGTTGACGGCTCCGGCGGGGAATCCGGCCCGCTCGCACAGTTCCATCAGTTTGAGCGCGGTCAGCGGCGTCTGCTCGGCCGGCTTGATCACCACGGTGTTGCCGCAGGCGAGCGCCGGCGCGAGCTTCCAGGCGAGGATCATGAGCGGGAAGTTCCAGGGCGTGATGAGCGCGCAGACGCCCACCGGTTCGCGGCGGGTGTAATGCAGGACGTCGGGCAGCGACACCGGGATCGTCGCGCCCTCGATCTTGGTGGTCCAGCCGGCGAAGTAGCGGAAGTGCTCGGCGGTGCCCCGGACGGAGACCTCCCGCGCGACGCCGAGCGGCTGGCCCTGGTCGTGGCTCTCCAGGCGGGCCAGTTCATCGGCGTGGGCGTCGATCAGGTCGGCCAGGTGCCACAGCAGGCGGCCGCGCGCGGACGGCGACATGCGCGCCCAGGCGGGGTCGTCCAGCGCCGTCCGGGCCGCGGCCACGGCGTCACCGACGTCGGCCGCACCGGCGGCGGCGACCGTGCCCAGTTCGGTACCGGTCGCCGGGTCCAGGGTGGCGAACTCGCGGCCGTCGGCCGCCGGGCGCCACGTGCCGCCGATGAACAACCGGCCCGGTGTGCGCAGCCGGGGTGGGGAGGAGCCCTCCAAGGTGATCGTCATGACCTGAGCATGAACGCGGGGCGCCGATCGTGCCTTGTCCGGGAGCATCCATTCGTTGCCTGTTCATGTACGGTTTCCTATATGAGACTCCGGACTATGAGGCTCCGGACGAGCGACGTCCCGGCGCGGGATCGCGAAGAGCTCTGGCGGCACACGGTCGCGCGCTCCTTCGTCCCGCTCGACTTCGAGTTCCGGCGGGGCTGCTCCGGCGAGATCACCGGTCGCAGGATCGGCCCCATCCTCGTCACCGAGGTGAGCGCCGGCCCGCACCGCGCCGAACGCACCGACCGGCACGTCAGGAGCTCGGCCGGCCCCGGCTTCTACAAGCTGAGCCTGCCGGTCAGCGGCCGGGTGCGGATCCGGCAGGACGGCCGTGACACTCCCCTGCTGCCCGGCGACCTCACGATCTACGACACGAGCCGGCCGTACCAGGTCGTCTTCGACGGGACGTGCAGGGTGATCGTGGTGATGTTCCCGCACGGCGAGTTGCGGCTGCCGCAGCGGGCGATGCGCGAGGTCACCGCGCGGCGGATCGCGGGCGGGCGGGGGCTGGGCGGCGTGGTCTGCCCGCTGCTGGTGAACCTGGCCGGCCACCTGGACGAGATCGGCGGCGCGCCCGCGGCCCGGCTGGCCGGCAACGTCGTCGACCTCGTCGCCACGCTGTACGCGTCCTGCGTGGGCGAACACGCCACCGCTCCGGCGCCCCTGCTGCGGGAGCGGGCCGAGTCGGTCATCGCGGCCCGCCTCGGCGACCCCGGGCTCGGGCCCGAGGCGATCGCCGCGGCCTGCCACATCTCCCCCGGCTACCTGCACAAGCTGTTCCGCGCCGAGGGCGTCACGGTGTCGAGGTACATCCGCGGCCTGCGCCTGGAGCGCTGCCGCCGCGACCTGCTCGACCCCGGCTCACGCGAGGTGGCGGTGCGCGCCATCGGCGCGCGCTGGGGGTTCACGGACGCCGCGCACTTCAGCCGCGTGTTCAAGGCGGGGTACGGGCTGGCGCCCCACGAGTACCGGCTCAGCCGCCACGCGGGCGAATGGTGAAGTCGAAGGCCAGCGTGCCCGGGTCGAGCAGGGTGGTGCCGCCGTCGACGGTCAGCACCGCCCCGTTGACGTAGGAGGCCGCGCCGCTCAGCAGCCACACCACGGCGGCGGCCGCCTCCTCCGGAGCGGCGGGACGGCGCTGCGGCACCAGCCTGGTGATCTCGGCGTAGGCCTCCTCGCGGTCGAGCCCCAGCGGCCGCCCGAACTCGCGCATCTCCTCGTCGGCCATCTCGGTGCGCACCCAGCCGGGGCAGACCACGTTCGCCCGCACGCCCCGGGGGCCGAAGTCGGCGGCGATCGTCTGGGTGAGCATCGTGAGCCCGGCCTTGGAGGCGGCGTAGGCCGAAGCGCCCGCGGGCGCCCGCAGCGCCGCGATGGAGCTCACCGCGACGAACGCCCCCGAACTGGCGATGAGGTGCGGGAGCGCCGCCCGCGCCAGCAGGTAGCCGGAGGTGAGGTTCGTGCGCAGGCTGGTCTCCCAGTCCTCGGGCGTCAGCGTGAGCACGGTGCCCGAGCGCATCACCCCGGCGTTGGCCACCACGCCGTCCAGCCGCCCGAAGGTCGCGACCACCTCGGCGACGAGCGCGCCGACATCCTGCTCGGAGGTGACGTCGGCGACGATCGGCAGCGCGCCGGTCTCCGCCGCGACCCGGTCCAGGGCCGACCTGCGCCGCCCGCAGATCACGACCCGCGTGCCGGCGTCCGCCGCTTTGGCCACGGCCGCGCCGATGCCGCTCCCGCCGCCCGTGACGATCACCACGTGTGACACGGCCCCGAGATTATCGCAAATCCTATACGAGCACTACTTTACGCCGCCTTCACATCCATTACCCTAAAGTGCTAGGAGACTAGATAAATGGGAGAACCGGTGATCGAGTTCCATCTGGACGGCCGCTCGGGCGTCTCGCCGTACCTGCAGCTCGTCCAGCAGGTACGGCAGGCGCTCCGGCTGGGCCTGCTACGCGAGGGCGACCAGCTCCCCACCGTCAAGGACGTGGTCGCGAACCTGGCGATCAACCCCAACACGGTGCTCAAGGCCTACCGGGAGCTCGAACACGAGGGCCTGGTGGCGGCCCGGCCCGGCGTCGGCACCTTCGTCACCAGGACGCTGACCGACGCCTCGCTGGCCGCCCACGCGCCGCTGCGCAGGGAGCTGCGGATCTGGCTGGCCAAGGCCCGCCTGGCCGGTCTCGACGACGAGAGCATCGAGGCCCTGTTCATGAACACCTTTCGGACCGCCGCTCAGGAGGACATAGCATGACCGCTGTCCTGCAGGCCCACGAGCTGGGCAGGAGGTACGGCCGGCGATGGGCCCTCAGAGACTGCACCATCGACATCCCGGCCGGCCACGTCGTCGGGCTCGTGGGCCCCAACGGCGCCGGCAAGACGACGCTGCTGAAGATGGCCGCGGGCCAGCTTGCACCGACGTCGGGCAGCATCACGGTCCTCGGGGGCCTGCCCGCGGCCGGTCCGGCCCAGCTGGCCAAGGTGGGATTCGTCGCCCAGGACACCCCCGCGTACGCGGGGCTGAGCGTCGCCGACCATCTCCGGCTGGGCGCCCGGCTCAACCCCGGCTGGGACGCCGCGCTGGCCCGCGACCGGATCGCCGCGCTCGGCCTGGACCCCGCGCACAAGGCGGGCCGGCTGTCGGGCGGCCAGCGCGCCCAGCTCGCCCTCACGCTGGGCCTGGCCAAGCGGCCCCAGCTGCTGATCCTGGACGAGCCCGTCGCCTCGCTCGACCCGCTGGCCCGCCGCGAGTTTCTCCAGGGCCTGATGGAGGCGGTCGTCGAGCACGAGCTCAGCGTTCTGCTCTCCTCCCACCTGGTCGCCGACCTGGAACGCACGTGTGACTACCTGATCGTGCTGGTCGACTCGCGGGTGAGGGTGGCGGGCGAGGCCGACCGGCTCCTGGCCACCCACCACCGGCTCACCGGCCCCCGCCGCGACCCCGGCCGGCTGCCCGCCGACCAGGAGATCGTCAGCGCGAGCCACACCGACCGGCAGAGCACCTTCATCGTGCGCACCGAGTCCCCGATCCACGACCCCGCCTGGACGGTCAGCCGGCTCAGCCTGGAGGACCTCGTCCTGGCCTACATGGAGAAGCCCGCCGAGCCCCGGCGCGCGGCACTGGAGGTCCGGCGATGATCTGGCTGACCTGGCGGCAGTTCCGCGGCGCGGCCGCGATGATGGCCGGGGCCCTGCTCGTCCTGGCCGCCGTCCTGGCCGTGACCGGCCCCGGACTGGCCGCGGAGTACTCCGCCGGCATCACCGCCTGCACCGCCGAACGCGGCGGCTGCGCCCGCTTCTTCGACCGGTTCTTCCAGGAGTACCAGACCCCCTTCGTCCTGGTCACCGCGGTCGGCGTCGGCCTGCCGGCCCTGGCCGGCCTGTTCTGGGGCGCGCCGCTGATCACCCGCGAACTGGAGGCCGGCACACACCTGCTGGTGTGGAACCAGAGCATCACCCGCGCCCGTTGGCTGGCCGTCAAGCTCACCGTCATCGGCCTCGCCGCCGTGGCCGCCGCCGGTCTGGGCAGCCTCGCGGTGACGTGGTGGTCCGGCCCGCTGGACAAGTCCGCCGCGCCGGGGTTCGCGCTGATGGACCCGCTGGTGTTCGGCGCGCGCGGCATCGTCCCCATGGGGTACGCCGCTTTCGCCTTCGTCCTCGGCGTGACCGTCGGGATGCTCGTGCGCCGCACCCTGACCGCGATGGCCGTCACCCTGGCCGTCTTCGCCGTACTCCAGGTCGTCGTGCCACTGCTGGCCAGGCCCCATCTGCAGCCGCCGGTCACCTCGGCCTTCCAGCTCAGCCAGGAGAACGTGGACGTCTTCGGCCTGCCCCGCGACGGAACGAGTCCCCGGGTCGCCCTGGACAATGCCATCCCCGGCCACACCGGCGCCTGGGTCCTGTCCAGCCGGCTCGTCGACCCCGCCGGCCGCCCGATGATCAGCGACGACGCGGGCGCCGTCATTCCGGTCTCCGTGACCTCGGGGCCGTGCGCGCCGCCCTCGATGGCGGCGCCGGGAGAAGGCGGGATGGACGGCTGCCTGGCCGAGGTCAACCGGCTGGGCTACCGGCAGCAGGCCACCTACCACCCCTTCGCCCGGTTCTGGACCTTCCAGGCCATCGAGACCGGCGCCTACGCCCTGCTCACGCTGGGCCTGACGGGCTTCTGCTTCTGGTGGATCAGGAGGCGCCTGTCATGAGCGCGAAGACCGTGGCCGCCGGGCTCGTCCTGCTGCTGACGGCGGCCTGCGCGGGCCAGACGCCGCCGCGCGCCCTGCCCGGCAAGGCGAGCGCCACCGGATCGCCCGCGTGCGCCGAGCCGCCGCGCGGCACACCGCCCGCCGCCGAGACGCCCACCACCGTCGACGTCATCGAGCAGGCCTACCTCTGCATCCTGTCCGCCTACTACGGCGGACCCATGCTGGACCCCCGCACGCTGCTGAACGCCGGATTCGTCGCCTTCACCCAGGAACTCAACCGCAGCGGGCACGACCTGGCCGAGGCCACCATGCCGGCGATGAGCGGCGACCGGGCGGCCGACTGGGCGGCGTTCGAGAAGCTCTACCGGCGCCTCACCGATCTGCTGCCGCAGGACGCGAAGCTGCGCGAGCGGCTGGCCGCCGCCACCCTGGAGGCCATCGTCGCCGCCCTGGACGACAACCACGCCCGCTGGGTACACGGCGTCAAGCGCGCGCCCAGCGCCTACGACGACGAGCAGTACGGCCTGGGGTTCAGGGCGAACCTCGGCTCCCAGACGGGCGGCAACCCCGGCACCGCCCTGCCCCCGCTGTTCGTCACGTCCGTGCTGGGCGGCGCGGCCAAGCGCGCCGGGCTGCGGCCCGGCGACATCATCGAGTCGGTGAACGGCTCCGCCCCCTTCGCCGGAAATGCCGTCACCCCCGCCGCGATCACCGCCCTGTACCCGCGCTATCCGCAGGCCGGCCCGGTCCGGCTGCGGGTGCTGCGCCAGGACACCGGCCGCCGCCGGGAGGTGACGCTGAAGCCCGGCCTGTTCCGGCCCGACCCGGCCGCCATGCGGGCGGTCACCGCCGGACGCCTCGGCGGCGACATCGCCCACGTACGGCTGCGCGGCTTCGGCCCCGACTCCGCCGACCGGGTGCTCAAGGCGATCTCCCGGCTGAACACCGCCCGCGGGCTCGCCGGTCTGGTCCTGGACCTGCGCGGCAACGGCGGCGGCAGCCCCGACGAGGTGAACCGGCTGCTGGGCGCGTTCGCGCACGGCAAGGTCACCGCCTACCAGTGCGCCGCCGACGGAGCCTGCGACACCATGCGCACCGACGACGGCGTCGCGCTGCTCGGCCTGCCGTTCGTGGTGCTCACCGACCGCGCCTGCGCCTCGGCGTGCGAGCACTTCAGCGCCGCGGTCAAGGACCACGGGCTCGGCAAGCTGGTCGGGACGCGGACCGCGGGCGCGGTGTCGGGGCCGGCGCAGCCGTACCTGCTGAGCAACAACACGATGTTGTCCTTCCCGTCGAAGCACCATCGGGCGCCCAACCGCGAGGTGATCGACCGGGTGGGCGTGGCGCCCGACCACTACGTGCCGGCGACTCCGGAGGATGTCGCGGCGGGGCGCGATGCCGCCCTGGCCAAAGCCCTGACCCTGCTGCCGGGAGGACGTGCGTCATGAGCCTGAAGCCGCTGCTGCGAGGTGGGCTCGCCGCCGGGCTCGTGGTGCTGGCCGTCTCGGCCTGCTCGGCCCCGGCAGCGCCCCGGTCGGCCGGGGCCGCTCCGGCGAAGGCGAGCGGGCCCGCCGCGCTGCCCGCGCCCACGGGCAAACATCCGGTGGGAGCCACGATGCTGCACCTGACCGACGATTCGCGGCCCGATCCGTGGGTTCCCGAACGGAAGGCCAGGGAGCTCATGGTCACCGTGTGGTATCCGGCCCGGGAACGTTCCGGGCGGCCGGTGCCGTACATGAGCGCGAAGGAGTCTGAGCTGATCCTGAAGGGAAAGCGGGTGACCGGCTCGCTGTACGACGTGCTGAGCAGGACGCGCACCCACGCCTTCGCGGACGCGGCGCCGGCCGGGCGGGACGGGAGCCTGCCGCTGGTGGTGCTCTCCCCCGGGTTCACGATGCCCAGGAGCACGCTCACGGCTCTGGCCGAGGACCTGGCCAGTCACGGGTACGTGGTGGCGGGCGTCGACCACACCTACGAGAACTACGCGACGACCTTTCCCGGCGGGCGGGTCGCCGACTGCGTGGCCTGCGACGCCGACAGTGATTTCGGGTTCGGGACGAAGGTGACCGGGATCCGGGCGGCCGACGTCTCCTTCGTGCTCGACCGGCTGACCGGGAAGGGCCCGGCGTGGAAGGGCTCCTCGCTGATCGACCCGTCGAAGATCGCGATGGCCGGCCAGTCGATGGGCGGGGCCGGGGCCGTGGCGGCCATGGTGAAGGACTCCCGGGTACGCGCCGGGATCGACATGGACGGCACCACCTACGCCCGCATCCCCAAGGGCGGGCTGGCCCGGCCGATGCTGTTCCTGGGCTCGGCGGGCCACAAGCCGGGCGGCCGCGACATCTCCTGGGACCGTGACTGGAAGCTGCTGACCGGCTGGAAACGCTGGCTCGTGCTGCCGGGCGGCGACCACCAGTCGTTCACCGACCTGCCGATCCTGGCGGGCGCGCTCGGCGTGCGACCGCCGGGCACGCTGACGGCGGCCCGCTCCGCCGAGCTCACCCGCACCTACGTGCGTGCCTTCCTCGACCTGCACCTGCGCGCCGAACCCCAGCCCCTTCTGGAACGGCCCTCGCCCCGCCACCCCGAGGTCGCCCACTGCGCCCCGGCCGCGAAGACCTGCGCCTAGCCTCAGCCGAGGACCAGCCGGTGGCCGTCCCTGCGCAGCGCCGCCAGCGCGTCCTCGGCGTGGTCGGGGCCGCGGGTCTCCAGCTGCAGCTGCACCTCGACCTCGTCCACGTCGAGACCCGAGCCCACACGTTCGTGCACGATGTCCAGCACGTTCACCCGCAGCGCCGCCAGATCGGTCAGCAGGGCGGCCAGGGCGCCCGGCCGGTCGCGCAGCCGCACCCGCACCGCCAGGTAGCGGCCGGCCGCCGCCAGGCCGCGCCGCAGCACGCGGGCCAGCAGCATCGGGTCGATGTTGCCGCCGGACAGCAGCACCACCACCGGCGGCTCGAACGCCCGGGGATGGGCCATCAGCGCCGCCACGCCGACCGCCCCGGCCGGTTCGACGACCTGCTTGGCCCGCTCCAGGCACAACACCAGCGCCTTGGAGATCTCCTCCTCGGTCACGGTGACGACCTTGTCCACCAGGTAGTGGATCAGCTCGAACGGCAGGTCGCCGGGCCGGCCGACGGCGATCCCGTCGGCGATCGTCGGGTACGGCTCCAGCAGCACCGGCCGCCCCGCGGCCAGCGACGGCGGGTAGGCGGCGGCCCGCTCGGCCTGCACGCCGACCACCGTGATGCCGGGCCGCAGCGACTTGGCGGCCAGCGCGAGCCCGGCGGCCAGCCCGCCGCCGCCGATCGGGACGACGATGGTGGCGGTGTCGGGGAGCTGGTCGAGGATCTCGATGCCGATCGTGCCCTGACCGGCGATGACGTCGGGGTGGTCGAAGGGGTGGATGACGACGGCGCCGGTCTCGGCCGCGTGCTCGTGCGCTCTGGCCAGCGCCTCTTCGACGGAGCGGCCGCCCAGCCGTACCTCGGCGCCGTAGCCGAGCGTGGCCTCGACCTTGGGCAGCGCGGCGCCCTCCGGCATGTACACGGTGGACTTGGCGCCGACGAGCCCGGCGGCGAGGGCGACGCCCTGGGCGTGGTTTCCGGCGCTGGCCGCGACGACGCCGCGGGCGCGTTCCCGCTCGGTGAGCCTCGCGATGCGGACGTAGGCCCCGCGCGCCTTGAACGAGCCCGATCGCTGCAGGTTCTCGCACTTGAGGTGGACGGGGCCCGCGGCCAGGTCGGACAGCACCCGCGAGGGCAGCACGGGGGTGCGCACGGTCACCGCGGCGAGCAGTTCCTGCGCCGCGAGGACGTCGTCGAAGGAAACCTGCGGACCGGTCATGCGGGCAAGTCTCCCACCGCGCGGCACCGGCCGATCACAGTGACTGCGCGAATGCGAACAATCCGCCGGGGTCGTAGGCGGCCTTCACCTCTCTCAGGCGTTCCAGGCTCGCGCCGTGGTAGGCGGCGGGCCAGCCGGGCAGGTCGGCGTCGGGGTAGTTGGGGTAGACGCCACGCGTCCAGGGTGACAGCCGCGCCCAGGACGCGCACAACCAGGCGTGGGCGTCGTGCCTGCGCGCATCGGTGGCGCGGAAGCCCACCTGGACGGACTGTTTCAGCAGGAAGCGCGGGGTGCGGTGGGCGAAGGCGCCGCCGCTCGCGCGGGCGATGGCGCCGCCCCAGGGGACGAACTCCAGGTCGCGGATCTCGCCGTAGACGCGGCCGGCGGCCAGCCGTTCCAGCAGGTCGTCGATGGCGGCGCGAGGCAGCGTGCCGGGGAGGAAGCCGGACTTGTTCAGGCGCAGGCCGGGGCGCTCGCCCGGCGGCAGGTCGGTGACGGCGCCCGCGCCGCCGTCGGCGTAGGCGTGGTGGCGGGCGGCGGCCGGGCCGTCCAGGGGGGTGAGGGTGACCCGGTCCAGGGGCGGGAGGTCGGCGAGGACCTTGCGGGCCTGTTCCCTCGTCCCGGCGACGGCGCCGAAGAGCACGGCGTAGGGCTCCTCCTCCGGTTCGTCGCCGCAGATGACCGCGATCTCCAAGTTCACCTCATCGGGCGCCTCCGGCAGGTGGTGCTGCCAGGCCTCGACGAGGTCGGCGGCCCTGGCGTACGGGCAGACGGCCTGGACGGCGGTGATCGGCACGATGGGGCGGGTGCGCAGCGTGACCTCGGTGACGACGGCGAAGTTGCCGCCGCCCGCGCCGCGCAGCGCCCACAGCAGGTCCTCCGGCGCGTCGGTGACCCGTCCGCCGGCCAGGACCACGCGGGCGGCGAGCAGGTGGTCGGCGCCCAGGCCGTACAGGCGGCTGAGCACGCCGTAGCCGCCGCCGAGCACCGCGCCGACCACGCCCACGTCCTGGCACCAGCCGCACGGGACCAGCCGGCCGCGCGCGGCGAGGGCCCCGGCGAGCTCGCCGACGCGTACACCCGCACCGACCTTCACCTCCCCCGCGCCGGTCGCGATGGTCTTCATGGCGGACAGGTCGATGAGCAGGCCGGTGGTGGAGGAGTGGTCGGCGAAGCTGTGGCCGCCGCCGCGCAGCGCGAACGGCATCCCGCGTGAGCGCGCCAGGTCCAGGGCGGCCACGACGTCGGTTTCGGTCGCGCAGCAGGCGATGAGGGCGGGCAGCCGCTCGGTGAGCGTGCCGAGGAACGCCTTGCGTCTGGCCTGGTAGCCGGGCTCGCCGGGGTGGATCAGCTTCACCGGCGGGCCGCCCTGCCGGTCTGCAGGGCGTACAGCTCGGCGTAGCGGCCGTTCAGGGCGAGGAGTTCGTCGTGGGTGCCCTGCTCGGCCACGCGGCCCCGGTGCAGCAGGACGATCCGGTCGGCGTGCCGCACGCTGGTCAGGCGGTGGGTGATGAGCACCACGGTCCGCTCCCCCGCGATCTTGCGCAGCGTCTCGTACACGGCGTACTCGGCCTTGGCGTCCAGCGGCGCGGTCGGCTCGTCCCAGATGAGCAGAGGGCCGTCGCGGAACAGGCCGCGGGCCACCGCCAGGCGCTGCCACTGCCCCGCCGACAGCTCGTGACCACCCCTGAACTGCTTCGACAGCAACGTCCGCCAGCCGTCCGGCAGCTCGGCGACCACGTCGTCGGCGGCGGCCAGCGCGGCGGCCTCGCGCAGGGCGTGGTCATGCGGATCGGGGCGGTCGTGACGGCCCATGCGGACGTTGGTCCTGGCGTCGTGCGGCCAGCGCAGCGGGTGCTGCGGCACCAGGACGACCCGGTCGGCGAGCGAGGCGGGGTCCAGGGCGGCGGTGTCGAGGCCGTCCCAGCGCAGGGCTCCGGTGCCGGGACGGTAGAGGCCGGCCAGGAGCCTGGCCAGCGTGGTCTTGCCGGAGCCGTTCTCGCCGACCAGGGCGATCGTCTGGCCCGCGTGGATGGTGAGGTCGATGTCGTGCAACGCCGGGTGGGCGCTGCCCGGGTAGGTGAAGCCGACGCCGTGCAGTGTGAGGCGTTCCGGTGAGCGGGGCGCCGCCGTACCGCCGGAAGGGGCGCGGCGGGCGTGGGCGTCGGCGAGGAAGTCGTGGTAGTCGGCCACGTACATGAACTGCTCGAACAGCTGGTTGGCGGCCTGGGCGAGCTGCTTGAGCGCGGTCGCGGCCACCCGGACCGCTATCACGGCCGTCCCGGCCGCGGCCAGCGCGATCCACCCGGAGTGCAGCATCAGCCCGAGTACGGCCAGCACCCCCGCCATGGCCAGCCCGCCCGCCGCGCGCCCGGCCGCCCTGACCCGGGCCATGGACAGGCCCACCCGGGTCTCGGTCTTCTGCAGGAGGTTCGCCACCTGCCGGTACTCATCCAGCACGTACGGCTGCGCCTGGCAGGCCCGTACCTCGGCCGCCGGTTCGCGTTCGGTGGCCAGGTCGGCCAGCATGTCGACCCGCCTGTTGAGCGTGACCATCTCGCGCATGCCGCCGTACCCGTGCCGGGCCGCCCTGAGCACCGCCCATCCCTCGGGGATCACGCTGAGCACGAGCAGCGGCACGAGCAGCGGATGCAGGACGGCCAGCCCGGCGGCGGCCGCGGTCACCCCGCAGGCCGCGCCGAGCAGGTCGATGGTGTTGGCCACGGCGCGGTCCAGGTGGAACAGGCCGCGGTCGCGGGCCCGGTGCAGGCCGTCGTAGAAGTCGACGTCGTCGAAGTCGGCGAGCTGCACGCCGAGCGCGGCGGCGAACAGCCGTTCCTCCGCGGCCCGCCGCAGCGCGGGCTCCAGCCGCGCCCTGGCCAGTTCGACCGCGGCCTCGGCCGCCGCGCGCAGCGCCACGATCGCGGCGACGAGCGCCAGGCCGGGCACGGCGGCGGCCAGCCGTTCCGGCGCGGCCCCCTCGGCCAGCAGGTCGTCGAGCACCGAGGCGGTGGCCAGCAGCCCGCTGGCCGTCGCGGCGCCCGCGGCGAGCTGCAGGGCGAGGATGACCAGCGCCGGGCGGCGCCCGCTGTGCCAGATGAGGCGCAGTACGGGCGCGGTCAGCGCGGGCAGGCGGCGCAACGTGCGCCGCGAGGCCGGGTCGGGACGGTCCAGGTGCCAGTAGGGGGCGACGAGGTCATCCTCCACGCGATCTCACTCCAGGTCCGGGAGCAGGACGGACGGCAGCTCGCTGCCCGGGTGCGCACGCAGCAGCTGGTAGGCGACCCCGCCGAGGCCGGGCAGCAGGCCGGGCGCGAAGGCGTCCCTGGCCAGGCCGCTGATCGGGCCGTTGGTCTCCAGGCTGCCCAGGATGTGGGCGAGCAGGGGCTCACGCCCGACCGGCGCGACGCCGGCGGCCCGCGCGTGCTCGATCACCTCCCAGGATCCGAGGTCGCCGTGGCAGAGCGTGTGGTTCCAGCCGGTGCCGTCGGCCCAGCAGGAGTCGGCGGCCCTGGCCAGGCGTTCGCGCCACGGGTCGCCGCCCCGGCGGGCGAGCTGGTCGGCGGCGACGATGCCGACCCCGCCCGCGCCGTGGCACCAGGCGGCGGCGGTGTGGCCGTCGCCGCGCAGGTCGAGCCAGCCGCGCTGGTCCTGGTCGTAGAGCGTGTCCTCGTAGGCGAAGGCGGCGTCGGCCAGGTCGCCGCGGCCGGGCAGGCGCGACAGGGCCCAGCCGATTCCGGTGGCGCCGTGCGCGAGACCGCCGAGTCCTTGGGGGAAGCGGGGGCTGGGCCAGCAGACGCCGCCCTCCCGGTGCTCGGCCAGGTCGGCCAGGCGGGCGCCGATCGATGCGGCCAGTTCGCTCCAGCGGGGTTCCGCGGTCCGCGCGGCCAGGTTCAGCAGGGGGACGATGGCGCCGGCCATCCCGGACAGCAGGTCGTAGGCGTCGTCGGCCTCGATCGCCGGGGGCAGCAGGGCGGCCTGCGCGCGGGCGCGCTCCAGTGCCTCGTCTCCCACGGCGCCGAGCGAGCGCAGGAGCAGCCAGCCCCACACCTGCGAGGCGATGCCCAGGTAGGCGCCGGGCGGCTCGGGCCGCAACGGGATGCCCTCCTGCCGTTTCTCCGCGTCGCGGTCCTCGGCCAGGCGGATGGTGCGCAGCAGTGCCGCCCGCAGGCCGCTCAGGTCGTCGATGGGGTCGGCCCGGCCCGCCGCGCTCTCCGTCAGGTAGGCGCTCACCAGGATGGCGACGCCGTGGGCGCCGCCGTACAGGTCGGCGGCCAGGGGTTGCACGGCCCAGCCCGTGGGGGTGAGCAGGGGCGTGATCCAGGTGACGGTGCCGTCGCCGCCGCGTACGGCGCTGCCGAGCACGCCGCGCATGATGCCGGCCGCGGCCGTCCTGCGGCGCGACTCCAGCCGGTCGGTACGGATCACGCCGGGCGACAACCCCTGGTCCTCCGGCATCCAGCCCTCGTTGAGGTAGGCGCTGACCAGGGCCGCCTGCGCCACCCCGCGGTCCAGGGCGTGGTCGCGGGCCCGCCAGCGGGCCACCGCGTCGGCGACCAGATCCAGCTCGGGCCCGCACCGGGTGCCGGCCGGGCCGCGCAGCATGCCCTCGCGCGGCGTGGTGTCGAACATCGGGATGTCGCCGTGGCACAGCTCGTCCACCTCGGCGGCGATGATGGCGGCGTCTCCCGGCGCGCCGGGCACGTTCTCCGACATCTTGGCCAGCAGGGCGGCGGCCTTGGCGCGGGCGCCCGCCTCGTCGTGCAGCGCGACCGGGTGCCACAGCATGCGGCCCAGCTCGGCGTAGGACTCGGTGGAGCGCAGCACCGCGCGGACCGGGCAGTCGGCGAAGCCCGCCAGCAGCGGCTCCAGCTTGCCCGAGCGGTCGAGGTCGGCCAGGCGGGCGTCGAGCTCGTCGAACCCGGCGATGATCGCGTCCCAGTAGTGGCCGAGCACCGGCTCCGGGCTGGGGTGGTTGGCCGCCGGGGGCAGGTCGACCCGTTCCGTGCCCATGCGGGGGCTGTCGGTGCCGGCGCCGAGCACGACGGGCAGCTCGACCTGCGGCTGCTGCCCGGGGAGCGCGCCGGCGGCCGACATGTCCACGCCGCGCCAGCCCAGGGCCACGCCGCGTCCCGGCAGCAGGCCGGTCCGCATCACCGAGGCGTCCACCAGCTCCACGGCCAGGTCGACGGCCTGGCCGTAGCCGGAGGGGCGGGCCTTGGCGTGCGGGGCGAACAGGCTCTCGCAGTCGACGACCACGGGCTGCGGGCCGGCCGCGATGAGGTTCTCGGCGTGCAGGTCGCTGCCGCCGAGCAGGCGCATGAGCGCCAGCCAGTGGCCCATCCCGGTGTAGAAGGCGCGCAGTTCGCCGTCGCCAGCGCAGTGGCGGTGCCCGATGTGCTCGGCCCAGCCGTACTCCTGCCTGGTCACGACCGCGGGCACGCGCATGGAAGGCACGTCCAGATGCGTGAGCAGCTCGGCCAGTGCCGCGTCCACGGCCAGCGAGCGCGGCTTGTAGATCACGCGGCCGTCCGCGCCGCGCAGCAGGATGACGCTCTGCCCGCCGCGGTGGCTGTCGCCCGCGCCGAACTCGACGTGCTCCAGCTCCCCTTCCGGCGCGCCGGGCAGCGTGGACAGCGCCGCGCGGTCGGCGGCGAAGCGCGCGGCGAACCGGTACGCGGCCGCGCAGCGGTTGCCGATCACCGTCATGAGCCGCGCCGTCATGCCGGGGTACGGCCCCGCCAGCGCCTGCCAGAACGCCGGTCGCGCCACGGCGTCCTTCCACTCCAGCCAGCGTTCCTCCGAGGTCGCGGCGCTCAGCTTCCCGGACAGGCGCGCGGCGTTCAGCTCCAGCACCAGCACTCTGGTGATCTTGCGGCGGACGTCCTCCTCGACGCACTGCGCGGAGCCGGCCAGGATGGCGGCGCGCTCGGCCGCGGCGAGGCCGGTGAGCGACCCCAGCCGGGCCTCCAGACCGGACAGCGGTGCCGCGATCAGCGGGTCCAGCGGGGGATCGAACTCACCGGCCATGTGCTCCCGTCCCCGCTCAGCAGCAGTAACGGGTACGCGAGCCCGAGCAGGCGGTCCCGCACTTTCCTGAGTGGCCGGGGCCGGTCATGGTGATCTCGGATTCGGCGTACATGCCGGGCAGCAGGGGGCCGACGGGGCTGTCGGGCTCTTCGCCCGTCCTCCAGGCGAGGATGATCTCTTCGGCCCTCTCGAGCGTGACGGTCATGCTTGCTCCTTTCTCGGACTTGGCGCCATGTTCTGCCGACAGGTCCGTCACCGATAGGCGTCATAACTGCGCACTTGACACGACATTCCGGATATGGGAAAGACAGGAGTGATCACCCTTTCTGTGATTGACGATGACCGCATGCTCATCGATGGGCTGACGGCGTGGCTGGAGGGCGTACCCGACGTCCGGCTGACCGCGTGCGCCGCGACCGTGGCCGAGCTTCTGCGCACCGAACCCGCCCCCGCCGACGTGGTCCTGCTCGACCTGCTGCTGGCCGACGGCTCCGACCCGGTCCAGAACGTCCGCACGCTGGCGTGCCTGCGCCGGCGGGTGCTCGTGGTCAGCGTGGTGACCTCGGGCGACATGGCCGTGCAGATGATCGACGCCGGGGCCTGCGGCTACCTCACCAAGGACCACGACCTGGCCGCCCTGCTGGCGAAGGTCAGGGAGGTGGCCGAGGACGGGGTGGCCCTGTCGCCCGAGCTGGCGCTGGGCTGGCTTGCCGCGCGCGACGGCGAACGGCCCGTCCTGTCCCCGCAGGAACGCGCCGTCCTGCTCGCCTACGCCTCCGGCATGACGCTGGCCGCCGCCGCCAGAAGCGCCGGGGTGCAACCGGGCACCGCCAAGAACTACCTGGAGCGCGTCAAGGACAAGTACCGCAAGGCGGGCCGTCCCGCCTACACCAAGCTGGAGCTGGCCACCCGGGTCAGAGAGGACGGCCTGGCCACCGGAGCTCCACGCACACCCCTTCACCGGGGGCCGTGATGATCTCCGCGCTGCCGCCCGCCTCGGCCATCCGCCCGACGACCGAGGAGCGCAGCCCGTAGCCGGGCTCGGCCAGGTCCGGGGCGAAGCCATGGCCGCGATCGACCACGCGTACGGTGACCACCCCGTCCACCTCGACGGCGGTGAGCCAGGCCGCCCGCTCGCCGGAGTGCCTGGCCACGTTGTTGAGCGCCTCCTCGGCCGCCTCCGCCATGGCCACCGACACCGCCGCTGGCAGGTCCTCGGGCAGCGCCTCGGCGGCGTAGCGCACGCAGAGTCCCAGGCCGGCCGCCCTGGCCACCGCCCGTGCCAGGCCGTTGCTCAGCCCGTTGGCGGGTCCCGCGGCGTCCTGGCTGATCAGGGCCCGGACATAGGAGGCGTCGGAGGCGCACCGGCGGCGTACCTCCTCGGTGTGGTGGTCGAGGCCGCCGCGGGCGATCGCGGTCAGCGTGGCCAGCACGGTGTCGTGCAGTTGCCGGAAGTGGGCGAGCCTGGCGTGCTCGGCCACCCGTTCCGCCACCCGTTTCGCCTCCGTGGCCAGCCGCTGCTCGGCCAGGCCGTCCAGCCGCGTGGCCTGGGCGGCCAGGTAGCGGCGGATGAAGAAGACGATGATCGCGAACCAGACGTAGCTGTTGACCCGGACCGCCAGCTCCAGCAGGAACGGATAGCGCTGGCCGAGGTCGGCGGCGTGCGCGAGCGCGTACACGATGATCGGGGGCAGCAGGGCGGCGAAGTGGATCGCGCGGCGGCTGACCGCGCCGATCAGCGCGCCCGTCGCCAGCAGGGCGTGCGAGGACCAGTTGGACACGCACGCGGCGGAACCCGGCAGGCACGCGGCCGTCACCGCCACCATGAACGCGCAGGTGGCCGCCACGTCGATGACCACCGCCAGCGGCGCGAACCAGCCCCGGCGGGCGACCCAGCGGAACAACGTCACGTTCCACGCCAGCGCCAGGGCCAGCAGGGCGGCGTTGCGGCCGCGATCGGTGAACAGCGCCTCGGCGGCCAGCAGGCTCGCGGCGGCCGGCAGCAGGTAGCTGGCCCGCTGCAACAGCAGCAGCATCGCCACGAACCTGCACACCCGCTCCCGGCTGGGCCGCGAGGCCAGGAACAGCGGATCGCGCCAGCCCAGGGAGCCCCGCCCGCCCGCCGGGGGTGGAGAGTGCATGGCAGGGCCGTCCTTCCGCCGATCCGCCTGAAGGATCTCCGCGCGGCGATCGGGCGTCAAGCGGCACCGGATCAGTCGAGGACCGCGATCGCCTCAAGCTCGACCAGGTGCTCCGGTACGTCCAGCGCCGCCACGCCGATCAACGTGCCCGGCGGCACCGGCGTGCCACCCAGCTTCCCCGCCGCCCGCGCCACGCCCTCCAGGAACAAGGGCATCTTGTCGGGGGTCCAGTCGACGACGTAGACGGTGAGTTTCGCCACGTCGTCGAAGGTGCCGCCGGCTCCGGCCAGGGCGGTGGCGACGTTCAGATAGCACTGCTCGACCTGGGCGGCGAGGTCGCCGCCGTCCCAGGCGACCTGGCCGGCGACGAAGACCATCCTCGTCCCGGTCGCGATCGACACCTGCCGGTAGGCGTCGATCTCCGGCAGTCCGCTGGGGTTGACCAAGGTGATGGGCATGCCCGCCTCCGTACTCTCTCGTGGTTACTCGGACACCGTAGGAGAGTGGCGACTGACATGGAAGAACGCACTTTCTGGAGACTGAGGAACCCTTTGGTGACCCAGGTTGTCACGCCCATGCGACCTATGCTAGCTATAACATCCTATGCTGATCGACATAGGAGCTGAATCCATGACGAGCGACGACCTTCTCCACCGCCTGCGGGTGCTGGAGGACCGCGAGGCGATCCGCGACGTGCTCTACCGCTACGCCCGCGGCGCCGACCGGTGCGACCTGGAGCTGTTCAAGTCCTGTTACTGGCCCGACGCCGTCGACTGCCACTGGTTCTTCAACGGCAACGCCCACGCCTTCGCCGACTACGTGATCTCCCTGCTCGCCGAGCTGCGCACCTCCCAGCACTCCATCACCAACCCGATCATCGAGCTGGACGGGGACCGGGCGTTCGCGGAGTGCCAGTGGTACGTGCTGCACCGGATGGAGCTGGGCGACGGCTCTGGCCGACTCCTCGACCAGCAACTGGAAGGCCGTTACGTCGACGTGTTCGAACGCCGGGACGGCGAGTGGCGGATCCTGCGCCGCCAGACGGTGACGGAGGCGGGGCGCGAGTTCGTGGTCGAGGACCTGAACGCGGGAGTCCCCGACGACCTGCCCATCGCGGGCCGCCGCGCACCCCGCGACATCGTGTACGCCGGGATGGACATCCTCGGCATGGAGGTCATAGCGATCGACGGCATGGACCTGTGGGAGATGGCCCGCGCCCGCCACCGCTGACCACGGCCCCGTCGCGGCGACGCGGGTCCTCAGGACCGGTAGGACTCCAGGCCCGCCAGGAGGAAGTCCATGCCCCGCGTGAAGTGGGCGTCCCAGCCGGCGCCGGCGCCCGGCGGGTGCGCGGCGAGCGCCGGATAGAGGTCCGCGCGCCGCTGGATGTGCTCGCCGAGCGCGCGGCGGGAGCCGCCCTGGTCCTCCCGCCGCCAGGCCGCCTCGACCGAGGCCGTGCCGATGACGTAGTTGCTGACGGCCGCGGCCGCCGACGACAGGTTGAGCCCGGAGAAACCGGCCGAGACCAGGGCCGCGTGCACGAACTCGGCCCGCGCCAGAGCCTGGGGCCCCATCAGCGGACGGCTGCTGGCCAGCGGCCCCGCCCACGGATGCCGCAGCAGGGCCGCCCGCAGCCCCTCCATGAACGCGGCGAGATCCTCCCGCCAGGACAGGTGATCGGGCAGCGCGACCTCGCCGAACACCTCGTCGAGCGCCAGGTCGAACAGCTCGTCCCTGGTCGCCACGTACCAGTAGAGGCTGGTGGCGTGCACGTCCAGCGCCTCGGCCAGGCGCCGCATGCTCAGCCCCGCCATGCCGTCACGATCCAGCGTCTCGACCGTGGCGGCCACGATCCGCTCGCGGGTCAGCGACGGCGAGCGCTGCGCGGCGGGCGGTTCGCGCAGCCACACGCCGCCGGGCATCGTAGCGGCGCCCTGCGGACGCTTGGGGCTCATGCGCCCATGCTAGTAGCCCTACACTGTAGGAGTAATCCAACACTGTAGGAGGAAGTATGGAAGGACACCCGAGACGCTGGGCGATCCTGGTCGCCATCTGCGCCGCGCTGCTGGTGATCGTGATGGACAACACCGTCCTGCACGTCGCCCTGCCCGCGATCACCGCCGCGTTCGGCGCCACCGCCGCGCAGCAACAGGCGATCGTCGACGCCTACGTGATCGTCTTCGCCGGTCTGCTCATCGCCGCGGGCGCCGCCTCCGACCGCTACGGCCGGCGGCGCGCCATGGTCATCGGGCTGACCGTGCTCGGCCTGGCCTCCGCCGCCGCCGTCGCCGCGCCTTCGACGTGGTGGCTGATCGGCGCCCGCGCGCTCATGGGCGTCGGCGCCGCCCTGGTCATGCCGGCCACGCTGGCCGTCCTCGTCCAGGTCTTCCCCGCGCGCGAACGGCCCAAGGCCTTCGCCGTGTGGGCGGCGGTCGCCGCCGTCGCGATGGCCGCGGGGCCGGTGCTCGGCGGGTACCTGGTGGACGCGTGGAGCTGGGCGGGCGTCTTCCTGATCAACGTGCCGCTGGCGGGCGTGGCCGTACCGGCGATCCTGTGGCTCGTCCCCGAGTCGCGCGACCCGCGCGCCCGCCCCGTCGACCCCCTCGCCGCCGTCCTGGTCACCGCCGGCATGGTCGCCCTGACCACCGCCATCATCGCGCTCGGCGAGCACGGCCGCCTCTCGCCGCTTGTCCTCACCTGCGCCGGGGCCGCCGTCCTCGCCCTCGCCGCCTTCGCCTGGCGCCAGCGGCGGGCGAGCACGCCGGTCGTCGAGTTCTCGCTCTATCGCGACCGGCGCTTCGCCGGAGGCAGCGCCGCGGCCGCCCTGCTCACCGTCGGCACCGGCAGCGCGCTGTTCGTCCTCACCCAGTACCTGCAGCTCGTCCTCGGCTACGACGCGCTGCGGGCGGGACTCGCGGTGATGCCTTTGGCCGCGGGCACCGTCCTCGGCTCGGCGGCCGGCGCCCGCGTGCCCTCCCGCATCGGCCCCCGCGCCACGATCGTCATCGGGTTCGCGATCACCGCCGCCGGTTTCGCGCTCCTCGCCGCCCTCACTCCCGGCAGCCCCTACCCGCTCGTCGCCGCCGGACTCCTGCTGGCGGGCGCCGGCACCGGGCTGGCGGGGCCGTCCACGACGACCACGGTGCTCGGCGCCGTCCCGCCCGAGCGCGCGGGCATGGGCTCGGCGCTCAACGACACCCACCAGCAGCTCGGCATCGCGCTCGGCGTCGCCGTCCTCGGCAGCCTGCTCGCCGCCGCCTATCGCGCGGGCCTGCCCGCCGCCGTCCCCGAGGCCGCGCGCGCCTCCCTGGCCGCGACCCTCACCCACGACACGGTACGTCTCGACGCCGCCCTCACCACGGCCGCCAGGGAGGCCTTCACCGGCGCCCAGACCCTCACCATGCTGACCGCCGCCGGCTGCGCCCTCATCGGGGCGGCCATCGCCGGAACCGTCCTGCGCCGGGACTGACCCCCACCATGGCCGACACCGGCCGCATGCTCACCGCCTGGGCAGCCCGCCCCCGACGCTCACAGCGACCCGACCACGGCGTTGACCGCCGCCAGCAGCGCACCCCCCACCAGCGCGACCACCAGAACCACACAGACAATTCTCGCCCAGGACTGCACCCCGCCATCCTGCCGCCGAAACGCCCAGGTCACAACCTGGCCGATCTCCTCGGCCCGGCCCGCTTGTCCAGGACCTTGAGCACGGGGTCGCCCGGCCGCACCACGAAGGCGTCGCCGTCCGTACGCCCGGCGTCGCACCAGGCCCAGACCACGAACCCGACCACCCCCGCCGCGAACTGCGCCGACATCTTGACCGCGTAGGCCCTGGCCCGGCCGCGCAGCCCGCCGGTCTCCCTCGGGTCGATCCCCGCCTCGCCCACGAACAACGGCTTGTCCAGCGCCCTGCACTGCGCCAGCCGGATGGCCAGCCCGTCGAACTCGTTGCCCGGAATGGCCTGGTCCGGCTCGTGGTAGTCGTGGTACTCGCACACGTCCAGCGCGGGTGAGGCGTAGACCTCCTGGTAGTTGTGGGCGGCGGTGCCGCACTGGCCGCCGCCCATGGTGCCGAGCGTGAGCAGGTGCGCGGGCGAGGCGGCCTTGGCCACGGCGCCCACGTCGTCGGCGAAGTCGCGCAGCGCCTCGGTCGCGCCCGGGCCGCACGCGGCGGAGGCGTCCGGCTTGGCCTCCGCCTCGTTCACCAGCGTCCACATCGCGATCGCCGGGTCGTGACGGTAGCGGCGCACGGCCTCGGCCACCCAGTCGCGGTAGGAGACGGTGCCGCCGGGGTCGATCTCGCGGTAGCCGCCGCGGTACCAGCTCTCGGTCTTGTAGCCGCTCCACTCGCATTTGCCCCATTGGTCGGTCAGCACGGGCAGCACCTTCACCCCGTGCCGGCGCGCGGTGGCCAGCATGCGGTCGAGCGCGCGCCAGTCGCGCCTGCCGTCCTTGGTGGCCAGCCGCTGGAAGAACCAGACGCGGATGACGTTGCCCCGCATCTGGCGCAGCGACCTGCCCAGCGACATGGGATACCAGCAGTTTCCGTCGCTGGCGGCGTTGTAGACGTTCAGCCCGGCCATGACGTACGGCCTGCCGTCGAGCGTCAGCCGGGTCCCCTCGGCGCGCACGAACCCGGGCCCGGGACCCGGCACCACCGGCAGGAGCGCCATCAGCATCCCCACCATCCACACGCCCATCGCCATCCCCCTCGCGTTGTCGGCGCGTCCCCCGTCCAACCTGCGGAAACGCCGTATAGCCTGCCCGTTGATCCACTCTGCCTGACATGAACCGTCAGGTCGAGTAAGTCCGAGCCTGCGTCTGGAGATGCTGGTGAGCTTGGCCGTGGTGATGCCCGCCTATTGCGAAGAGGGCAGCCTGGAATCGACGGTTGTGGACTTCCTGACCGTCCTGGACGGAACCGATCACCAGGTGATCGTGGTGAACGACGGCTCGTCGGACGCGACGGGCGAGGTGGCCGAACGGCTGGCCGAACAATTTCCCGGCCGGGTACGCGTGATCCACCACCCCGCCAATCAGGGGTACGGCGCGGCCGTACGGACCGGCATCCAGGCCGCGCTGGACTCGACGGACGCGGAGCTGATCTTCCTGACCGACTCCGACGGCCAGTTCCGCGCCCGGCAGCTGCCCTGGTTCGTGGAACTGGCCGGCGCCGAACGGGCCGACGCCGTCATCGGCTACCGCTCGCGCCGCGCCGACCCGCCCGCGCGCCGGATGTTCGGCTGGCTGTGGACGCGCCTGTGCCGGGCGCTGCTGCGCATCCGCGTGCGTGACATGGACTGCGCGTACAAGCTGCTCGACCGGCGGCTGCTGGAGAACGTCACCCTGCGCGGCGACGCCGCCACGATCTCGCCCGAACTGCTCGCCAAGATCCAGGCCAGGGGCGCCCGCGTGGTGCAGCGGCCGGTGGACCATTTCCCGCGTGAGCACGGCCACCAGACCGGCCTGCGCCCGGCGGTCGTGCTGCGCTCGCTGCTGGGCCTGGGGCGGCTGTGGGCGAGCATGTTCCGCCACAGCCCGGCCGGGCGGGCCGCGCAGCGGCTTTTCCGCCCGCATGACGTGGCGCTGGCGTGGCTGACCGTGGCCGCGATCGCGCTGTCGGTGGCCGGGGGCGTGTACTTCGCCGACGTGCCGCTGTCCTATCCGGACGCCGTCTCGCACCTGCTGATCTCACGCCGGGTGCTGGAGTCGCCGACGCCGGGATTCGCGCAGCTGGGCGGCGTCTGGCTGCCGTTCCCGCACCTGGTGGCGTTGCCGCTGGTCTGGGTGGATTCCTGGTATCTGTCCGGCCTGGCGGGCTCGATCATCTCGATGACGGCCTACGTCCTGACGACCCGCTACCTGTACAGGACCGCGCGCCTGCTCACGCACAGCCGGGCCGCGGGCCTGACGGCGGGCGGGGTGTTCATGCTCTGCCCGAGCGCCCTGTACCTGCAGAGCACGCCCATGACCGAACTGCCGCTGCTGGCGTGCCTGGCCGCGGCCACCTACCACCTCACCCGCTGGTGCCGTACCTGGGCGCCGCGGCACCTGGCCGCGGCCGGCGTGGCGTCGCTGCTGGCCACGCTCACCCGGTACGAGGCGTGGTTCTTCGTCCCGACGGCGGCGGCCGTCGTGATCGCGATCACCTGGACCCGCTCGCCGCGCGGCAGCAGGCTGCGCAGAGCCGAGGCGCACGTGATCTTCTACGGGCTGCTCGCCTGCGCGGGCATCGCGGGCTGGCTGGCGTGGAACACGATGATCTTCGGGGATCCGTTCTTCTTCCACCGCGGCGAGTTCTCCAAGCCCTCGCTGTGGGTGTCGGGCACCGAGGTCACGACCGGCGACTGGATGTTGTCGGCGCTCACCTACGCCTACGCGGTCGTGGGCAACATGGGGCCGGTGCTGCCGGTGCTCGGGGTGGCCGGGCTGGCCGTACACCTGATGCGGCGGCGCTCGCCGGTGCCGCTGGCGCTGCTGGTGTTCGCGCCGTTCTTCGTGTACGCCCTCTACGGCGGCCAGCGCCCGCTGCACGTGGAAGAGGTCACCGGCAGCCTGTACAACGTCCGCTTCGGCCTGGTCATGCTGCTGCCCGTGGCGCTGTTCGGCGGCGGTCTCGCCGCGGAGGTCAGGACCCTCGTCACCGCCCTGCGGCTCAGGATGGCCCGCGTGCCCGCCGCCCGGCTGCGCACGCTGGGCCACGTCTTCGCCGGCGCGGTGGTCGTCGCCTGCGCGGTGACCGCGGCGGCCTCCGGCATCGACACCAGGCGCGAGGCCGAGGCCTTCCGCGCGACCGGCGTCGAGCGCGCCAACAGCACGGCCGCGCAGTGGCTGCGCACGCACTACGACGGCGGCCGCGTGCTCATGGCCTCCTTCGGCAACGAGACCATGACGTTCGACTCCCACCTGCCGCTGTCCTCGATCCTGTACGAAGGCAGCTTCCGCCGATGGGAACCGGCGCTGCGCGACCCGGCGGCCAGCGACGTGCGCTGGATCCACCTGCGGCGCACACCGGGCCACCAGGACCCGGTGTGGCGGGCGCTGGGCGAATCGCCCGAGCTGAACCGCTACACGCTGGTCTACGAGGACGCGTACCGGCGTATCTACCGCTTCTCCGGCATCGGGAGTTCGGCATGACCCAGCGGACCCTGCCCACGACGGCCGTACCGGAGAGCGGCAGCGCCCGCCGGCTCCTGAGCCGCGGCCAGGCACTGGCCGCGGCCGGCGCGGCGCTGCCGGCGGGCGCGGCCGCGATGGCCGACCCCGCCCTGACCGGTCTGGTGCTGACCGCCGCGGCGAGCGTGCTCTACGTCGCCGTCATCGCGTTCAAGGTGCTGCTGACCTACGGGCACGACCGTTCGCACGTGATGCGGTTCGGTCCGGGGGAACTGCCGCCGGACGACGAGCTGCCCGTGTACACCGTGCTGGTGCCGCTCTACCGTGAGAGCAACATCCTGCGCGCCCTGCTCGAACGGCTGGCCGCCCTCGACTATCCGCACGATCGGCGGCAGATCCTGCTGCTGGTCGAGGAGGACGACGAGGAGACCAGGGACGCCCTGCCGGGCGAGCTGCCGCCGGGTTTCGAGGTCGTGGTGATCCCGGCCGGGCACCCGCGTACCAAGCCCAAGGCCTGCAACGTCGGGCTGCGGCACGCGCGCGGCGAGTTCTGCGTCATCTTCGACGCGGAGGACCAGCCCGAGCCCCTCCAGCTGCGCAAGGCGGTGGCGGCCTTCCGCAGCTCGCCGCGGTGGATGGTGTGCGTGCAGGCCGAACTGCAGTACTGGAACCCGTGGACGAACTGGCTGACCCGCTGCTTCGCCGCCGAGTACGCCCACAACTTCGGGCTGTTCCTGCACGGTCTCGACCGTTTCCGGCTGCCGATCCCGCTCGGCGGCACCTCCAACCACTTCCGCACCAGTGCCCTGCGCGACCTCGGCGCCTGGGATCCGTACAACGTCACCGAGGACGCCGACCTCGGCATCAGGATCGCCAGGCGCGGCTGGAGCGTGCGCATGATGGAGTCGGTGACGCTGGAGGAGGCCAACTGCCGGCTGGGTAACTGGCTGCGCCAGCGCAGCCGGTGGATCAAGGGCTACTGCCAGACCTGGCTGGTCCACATGCGCGCGCCGGTGCGGTTGTGGCGCGAGCTCGGCCCGCGCGGCTTCGCCGCCTTCCAGCTCGCCGTCGGCTTCTCCACCCTCACCACGCTGCTCAACCCGATCTTCTGGGCGATGACCGCGCTCTACCTCGTCGCCGGCTCGGGCCCGATCGCCGGGTTGTTCCCCGGCCCGGTCCTGTACACCGCCGTGGCCTCGATGCTGGCGGGCAACCTGCTGCTCATGCACGGCTACATGGCGGGCTGCCTGGAGCGCGGGCTGCACGCGGCGGTGCGGACGATGTTGTTCGTACCGGTCTACTGGGCGCTGATGAGCGTCGCCGCCTACCGCGCCCTCTGGCAGCTGCTACGGCCCAGCCGCCGCCACTACTGGGAACTGACCGAGCACGGCCTCATCGACGCCTGATCACGAAGCGCCCGCCGGAACGCGGATCCGTCCGGCACCACCGCGGAGGAGGACCTCAGACGGCTGGCCGGCCTCCTCCCGCGTTTCCGCCGCCTGCTGACCGAACACACGCCCGGGCCATCCGCGACCGGCCCGACCAGAGTCAGCCGGAGCCGTGGAGCTCCCGGCGGGCCGCGGGGTGAGGGTCAGGGTTCCGACGTGCGCGTTGACGTCATCGAAGTCCGTCGCCGGGGTCGTCCTCGCCCAGGGGACGGACCTGCCGGAGGACCACGAGGCACAGCACGGTCGCCACGACGATGGCGGCGCCGCCCACGGCCGAGGCGATGTTCACCCCGCTGGTGAACGCCTCCCGCGCCGCCCGCACGACCTCGGCGGGCACCTGGCCGGCGACCGAGAGCGCGCCGGCCAGGCTGCCGGTGAGGTGGCCGGCGACCTCGGGCGAGGCGTCCGCTGGAGCGGTCATGCCGGCGGTGTACAGGGCGGTGCTGAGGCTGCCGAGCAGCGCGACGCCGACGGCGAGGCCGAGTTCCTGGACGGTCTCGGACATCGCGGCGGCCGATCCGGACTTCGAGACCGGCGCGGCGCCGACGACCATGTCGGTGCCGAGGGCGGCGATCGCGCCCAGCCCCAGGTAGATGAAGGCGAACCCGGTCACCACGGCCGCGGCGTCGCCGGTGCCGGCCGTCGCCAGCAGCGCGTACCCGATCACGGACAGGCCCAGGGTGGCGGCCATGACCAGCCCCGGGCGCACCCGCCGGGCGACCAGGGGCGCCCCGATGGCGGCGGCGAACATCGCCAGGGCCGGTGGGCCCATCCACAGCCCCGCGGTGAACGGGGTGAGGCCCTCGACGAGCTGGAGGTACTGGGTGACCAGGTACATGGTCCCGCCCACGCCGACGAGCCCGATCAGCAGCACGGTCAGTGCCGCGGAGAAGGCCCGGTTGGCGAACAGGGTGACGTCCAGCAGAGGCGAGGCCAGACCGCGTTGCCTGCGCACGAACACCACGCCCGCGAGCACCCCGGCGGCGAGCAGCAGCAGCGTGCTCGCGTCCGCGCCGTCGGCGGCGGCGTGCTTGATGGCGTAGATGACCGGCAGGATCGCCGCCAGGGACAGGGCGACGCTGGCCAGGTCCAGCCGTCCGGCCCGCGGGTCGGCGTACTCGGGCAGGAGAGCCTTCGCGCCGGCCAGGACGACGATCGCGATGGGGACCGCGATGAGGAACGCCGCGCCCCACCAGAACGCGTCGATCAGCACGCCGCCGACCACGGGGCCCGCCGCCATGCCCAGGGCGAACATCGTGGCCCAGACCCCGATCGCGATCGCCCGCTGGCGCGCGTCGCCGAACATGTTGGAGATCAACGACAGCGTCGAGGGCATCAGTGTCGCCCCCGCGACCCCCAGCAGGGCTCGGGCCAGGATCAGCAGTTCGGCGCTGGGCGCGAAGGCCGCGAACACCGACACGATCGCGAAGGCCGCCATCCCGATCAGCAGGAGGCGGCGCCGGCCGATCCGGTCGCCCAGGGTGCCCATCGTGATGAGCAGCCCGGCGATGAGGAACCCGTAGGCGTCCATGATCCACAGCGTTTGCGTGGCCGATGGATCCAGGGCTCCGGCCATGCTCGGCAGCACCAGGTACAGCACGGTGACGTCCAGGCCCAGCAGCACTGTCGGCAGCGCCAGCAACCCCAGGCCTGCCCACTCGCGCGCTCCGGCGCGCCGGGTCGCGACCTCTGACATGCGTCCTCCTCCGGTTAGATATTTGAACGATAGTACAAGTAGAACTTCCGTTCAAATAGCCGGAAATCGGTATCGCCGTACCGGATTTTGGTACAGTACGGCGATGGCGGTGAGAGAACGAGGACGAGGACGGGCCAGTGGGCGGCGGCAGGATGTGCTGCGGCACGTGGTCGAGGTGATGATCGAGCGCGGGTTCCATCAGACGCGGTTCAAGGACGTGGCCGCGGCGAGTGGCGTGGCGATCAGCACGTTGCAGGTGTACTTCAGCACGCGCGAGGACATGCTGGTCGAGGCGCTGCGCACGTCCACCCGCGCGGAGGTGGACTCGATGAAGGCTCAGGTCAGCGAGCTGAGCGACCCGTGGGATCAGCTGGTCGGGCTGGTCGACCGGGGCTTCGCGACGCCGGTGCCGGTGTGGCGGATGCTGATGGAGTTCTGGACGACGGCCGCCTACGACGATGAACTCCGCTCCTACAGTCACCAGTTGCAGGCGAGCTATCGTGCTCCCTTCGAGGCCGTGCTCAGCGCGGGGATCGCCGGCGAGGCGTTCCGGACCCGTCACGAGGTCGCGGTGATCACCGATCTGATCGTCACCACGCTGGACGGCCTCCTTTACCCCAGCGTTCTGGCTCAGCCGCGGCCCGCCGTACCGGATCTGCGAGATCTTCTGCTGGATCAGCTTCGTGTGACGCTCGGAGTGGCTCGATGAGAACGATCATGGCCGTCCTCCTGCTCGCCGCACTGCTCACGGCGCCGGCCCGACCCGCCGCCGCGACCACCGGCCGCACCCTGCTGGAAAGCCGCCCGCTGGCCGTGCCCGCCGAACTGGCCGCCGCCGGCGCCACGGGCTTTCGCATCCGGTACCTGTCCACCTCCCCGAAAGGCCGCCGGATCGAGGTGACGGGCGCGGTGTTCCTGCCATCGGGTACGGCTCCGCCGGGCGGCCGGCGGGTCATCTCCTGGGCGCACGGCACCACGGGTGTCAGCGATCGCTGCAGCCCGTCCCGTGATCGCGAGCTCGGCGGCTACGGCTATCCCGGCTACCTCGCCGGGTTCGTGCGCAGGGGTTACGCGGTCGCCGCGACCGACTACGAGGGGCTGGGCACCCCGGGCGTACACCCGTACCTGATCGCCGAGAGCCAGGCCCGTTCGGTCGTGGACGCGGTCCGGGCCGCCGGGGACCTGAGCCCTGACGTGTCCCGGGTCTGGCTGACGGTGGGACACTCCCAGGGCGGGCACGCGGCCATGGCGGCCGGCGAGATCGCCGCCGGGTATGGCAGAGGTCTGGACTTCCGGGGAACGGTCGCGCTCGCCCCGGTCACCGACAACCGCCCGTACGTCGACCAGTTGTCCCGGCTGCAGCCCGTCGACCACGGCTACTACATGGCGATGCTGGCCGGGCTGTCCACCCGGCATCCCGGCCTGCGCCTCGCGGACTACCTCGGGCCCCGGGCCCGCCGCGAGTACCCGCGCGTCCACACCACCTGCATGACGGAACTGACGAACCGGCTCACGAAGCTCAACCTGCCGGGCACCGAGTTCACCCCGGCCACCGGCGCCGCGACCGCGAAGCTGCGTGGATGGCTCGGCGAAAACGCGGTCCCCCGCACCCGCTCCGCCGCGCCGATGCTGGTCGCGCAAGGGCTCACCGACGTGCTGGTCTCACCGGCGCAGACCGCGAAAGCCGCCGAGCGCGCCCGGGCACTCGGCACGGCCACGAAACTCATCACCTACCCCGGAACCGACCACTTCCGGATCATCACCTCGTCGGCCCCGGACGTCCTGCGCTGGATCGACACCCGCCTGCGCCGCTGACCCGCGCAGGCGAGCCGGTTGACCGGGGCAGTGAAGGTCAGGAAGGCACGATGTTCTCCGCCTGGAGGCCCCGCTGGCCCTGGACGATGTCGAAGGAGACCTTCTGGCCCTCCTGCAGTTCCCGGTAGCCCTGGGCGGCGATGTTGGAGAAGTGCGCGAAGACGTCGTCGCCGCCGCCGTCCTGCTCGATGAAACCGAAGCCCTTCTCTGCGTTGAACCACTTCACGGTGCCTGTTGCCATGCCTGCTCCTCAGACTTTCGGGTGAAGCCGGATCCCGCGGTCGCGGAAGCCGGCGATCACCCTGGCCCGACGCGGGATGAACGACGAACACCGGGCCACTCCTGGTTCTTCAACACGAAGATACCTCAGAGTAGCGGATCAACTACACAACGCGACGGCGCGTCATCCGGCTCCGGAGGCGTCCGGCTTCCACTCCTGGGCGAGGAGCCCGAGCAGCACCTCGTCCAGGAACGCGCCCATCACCCAGGCCGAGGACCGCAGCACGCCCTCGCGGACGAAACCGTTGCGCTCGGCGGATCTCAGCATCGCGGCGTTGTCCGCCAGGGTCTCGATCTGCAGCCGCTGCAGCCCGCGTACGACGAAACCGTAGTGGCACAGCACCGCGACGACGTCGGTGCCGTAGCCCTGGCCGCGGGCCGCCGGCAGCAGCCCCAGCCCGATGTGCGCGGACCGGCTGTGGTTGTCGATGCCCCACAGGTTCGCGCTGCCGACCAGCGTGCCGCCGTCCAGCTCGATCACGGAGAACGGGACGACGCCGTGCTCCTCGTCGTTCACCACGAGCCGTGAATCCTTCGAGCCGGGCGTGATCGGCCGCCAGGGCCGGCCTTCGGCCCGCGAGGCGTTGACCACGTCGTCGTAGAGCTCGGTCCGCAGGATCGGGATGTCGCTCTCGTGCCGCGCCCTCAGCCCGACCTTCTTCCCCTTAAGCATGCGAGCTTCCTACCCGACGGGGCTGGGCGGCGGCAAATCGATACAGTTGCCGACCGGCTGGAGCTGATCCACGCGGCAGCGACTGATCTTGGCTGGGGCTACGATCAGGCTGGACTCCCGGGAGGTGCGCCATCGTGAACGAGCCCACCGGCCCGCGGTCCGCCGCCCTGGGCGGAGCCAACTCCGGCATCATCATCACCGGAGACGCCGCCCAGCTCGGCGCCTCCGCCCTGCCGCTCCCCCGCCCCGGCGACGTGCCCGCGCCGCGCGGGCTGAGCAACCTCACCAAGCCGCCGGCCCTCGACTTCGTCGGCCGCGCCGACGCCCTCGCCACCCTCGGCGCCGCGCTGACCGGCGCGGCCTCCGTCGTCGTCTCCCAGGTCGTCTACGGATTGGGCGGCGTCGGCAAGAGCGAGCTGGCCCTGCAGTACGCCACGGCCAACCGCGAGCGCTACCGCGTCATCTGGTGGATCACCGCCGAGTCGCCCGAGCAGATCGAGGCGGGCCTGGCCCAGCTCACCCGTTTCCTCGTGCCCGAGCATCCGGTCGAGGTGCCCACCCGCCAGGCCGCCGTCTGGGCGAAGACCTGGCTGCTGGAGCACGACGGCTGGCTGCTGGTCCTGGACAACGTGCACAACCCCGCCCAGGTACGCGACCTCCTGGCCCAGATGCGCGGCCACATCATCGTCACCACGCGGCGCGACCTGGGCGCGCGGGCCTGGCGGGTACGCGAGCTCATCGCCCTGGACGTGCTGTCCCTGGAGTCGGCCACCGACCTGCTCATGCTCAGCGCGGCCGACGGCAAGGACCGCGAACCCGCCACCCGCCTGGCCGCCGCGCTCGGCTGCCTGCCCCTCGCCATCGAACAGGCCGGCGCCTACATCGAGGAAACCCACGGCGACATCACCGCGTACCTCACCAAACTGGACGAGACCTTCGACCTGTACGCGCCCGTGGCCCATCGCGGCGACCCCGAGCAGACCATCTCGAAGATCTGGCGGATCAGCATGCGGGAGGTCGAGCAGACCAGCCCCACCGCCCTGGCGCTCCTGCGCGCGTTGTCCTGCTTCGCCCCCGACGACATCCCGCTCACGCTGTTCGACGAGGCGGCCCTGCGCGACCTGGCTCTGCTGGCGTCCTACAGCCTGGTCAAGCGCAGCGCGGGCGGCGTCGCCATCCACCGGCTGGTCCAGAGCGCGGTCCGCGCGGAGGCCAGGGACGCCCGCCTTCTCGACGCGGCGGCCAGGGACGCGCTGTCCATGCTGCTCACGCGGCTGCCCGAGCGCCGTGCCTTCGCCCTCGACGAGTGGCCCGAGGGGCTGTCGCTGCACCCGCACGCCGTCGCCGTCGCCTCGCTGATGCCGGTCCACAAGCCCTCGATGTCCCTGGGCAGGCTCCTTCGCGACACCAGCCGCCTGCTCAACCTGCACGCCCGGTTCAAGGAGGCCTTCCCGCTGGCCGAACGCGCGCTGACACTGGCCGAGGACCGTTTCGGCCCCGGCCACCCGGCGCTGATCGGCTTCCTGACCAACCTCGCCGCCACGCTCAGCGGCCTGCGCAGGGACGACGCGCTGCAGCACGCCGTGCGCGCCGTCGCCATCGCCGAGGCCTCCCTCGGCCCCGGCCACCGCGACCTGGCCCCCCGGGTCGGCAACCTGGCGGCCGTCTACATCGACCTCGACCGTGCCCACGACGCGCTGCCGATGGCCCGCCGCGCCCTGTCCATCGCGACCGCGACGCTGCCGCCCGGCCACCCCGACCTCGGCCGCCACCTGGGCAATCTGGCCGCCGCGCTGGCGGGCGTGGGCGATCACGAGCAGGCGCTCGCGCTCGAACTCCAGGCGCTGGACCTCACCGAGCGCGCCCTGCCCCCCGACCACCCCGAGCTGGTGGTACGGCTGGGCAACCTCGCCCTGGCCCACAACGCGGCGGGCGACACGCGGCAGGCCATCGGCTGCGCCGCCCGCGCCGTGACCCTCGCCGTCCGCGTCCTCGGCCTCCGCCACCCCACGACCGGCTGGGCCCAGGACCTGTCCCACCGCCTCGTCACCCACCACCCGTGAGCGCGGCGGGCGGTGTAGACGTTCATGCCGGTGAAGTCGAGCGTGACAACGCCGGTTGGCGCATTCTCATGGGCGCGTTCGTGACCGTCGATCTGTCCAACCCCATGGCGTTGTGGCCGCTGTGGGGCTGGCCGTAGGGGTGGCGACCGTCACGTACTGGCTGCGGCGCCGGAAGGAATGTCCCCGGTGCGTTCGGGCGATCAGGTGACGGGCCGGGCGGTGACGTCCTGGCCGGCCCAGTTCAGCGCGACCTCGCCGGTCGCCAGGAAGTCCAGCTCGACCTCACCTTTCATCCTGGCGAAGAAGCGCGTCTCTGACATGGGCCGCAATTCTGTCCTGACCAGTCCTTGCACCTCCACCATCAACTGGTCGCCGTCGCGCGTGACGTGCATCGTGGAGGTGCGGCCCATGTACCGCATCGTGTAGCGGCCGGTGTACCGGTCGAGGACGGCGGGATCGACGGTGACGAAGACCCTGCGGCCGGGCAGCTCGTACGGCTCGCCGCGGGCGACGGCCGCCAGACCGGCCTCGATCTCGGCGAAGGCGGCGTTCTCGAGGTTGGACAGCACCGTCACGAACAGGTCGTCACGACGGTAGTGCGCCGAGACGCTGACGAAGCCGATGGCGCCGCCCGCGCTTTCGACCCGGTCACCGCGTACCGCACAGCCGTAGCCGTAACCGGTCCCGTCTGCCGCCGTGTGCGGCTTGACCAGCTCCGCGAGCGATTCGGGGCGCAACAGGCGGGGCAGGCCGCGGTTCCAGCGGTGCAGGTCCTCGGCCGTCGAGTGCAGGGCCCCCGCGGCGTCCTGGCTGGAGGAGTGCACGCGCGGGGTGCGGGTGAGGCGGCCGTCGCTCGCCATGTGACCGAGAGCGTGTCCTTCCGCGGGATCATCGGTCAGGCCGCTGCGCTCCATGGCCAGCGGGCCGAAGACATGCCTGCGCAGGTACGCGCCGTAGGTCAGACCGGACGACCGCTCGATCACCTCGCCGAGCAGGACCCATCCCGAGTTGCTGTAACTCATCCGCGCGCCGGGCTCGAACAGCGGGGGCCGGTCCTTGAACCCGGCGATGAGCGCCTCTCTCGTGCGCGGCGTGCCCATGACGCGGGTGAAGTCATCGGTCGTGACGTAGTCGGGGATGCCCGAGGTGTTGGTCAGCAGGTGGTGCAGCGTGATCGTGTCGCCGTGCGGGTAGCCGGGCAGGTGGTGGCCGATCGGGTCGGTGACGCGGAGCCTGCCCTCCTCCTGCAGGCGCAGGATCGCGATCGCGGTGAAGGTCTTGGTCTGGGAGCCGATCCTGAACGCCGTGCGCGGCGTGTTGGGCACGGCGTGTTCGTGGTCGGCGTGGCCGTACCCCTTGGCGAAGAGGCGGCGATCCCCGCGCGCGACCAGCACCGCGCCACTGAACCTGCCGAGCCGTGTGTACGCGCGGACGAGCGCGTCCATCCGCCGGGAGCGGAAGAACATGCGTACCTCCATTTTGCATATTCAAGTTTGACCATAAGAGCATGCGGCGGCTGATATGGTCAACCTTGACTATCGCGTGGAGGTGTTCGAGTGTCGTCGACCCGGTTGCTCGTGCTGGGCGTCCTCCATGAGGGGCCGCGTCACGGATACGAGATCAATCAGCTCGTTACGGCCGGGGCGCTGGAGCGGTGGACCGACGTGAAGGCGGGATCGGTCTATCACGCCCTGGCCAAGCTGGAGAGCGAGGGGCTGGCCGAGACGCATGCGGAGGAGCGCACCGGCGATCGGCTGCGCCGCGTGTACGCGATCACGCCGGAGGGCCGGCACGCACTGCGCGACCTGCTGCGCAAGGCGCTGTCCGCTCCCCCGCACTCCGCCACGTCCGGCTTCGCGCTGGCGCTGCGCTGGCACACGTTGCTGGACTCGGGCGAGGCGCGGGAGCTGGTGCAGGCCTCCTTCCTGGCGCTGGAGAGCCGGCGGGCGGAGCTCGCCGCGGGGCGGACGGCCAAGGAGGGGCTGTCGCCGCTGGCCGACGCGCTGTTCGACAACGCCGAGGCGCATCTGGCCGCCGACGCGAAACTCCTGGAGGACATCCGGCGCCTGCTCGGCCCATGACAGGTTGATCGACGATCGTCGCGAACCACTCGCCGGCGATGAGGTTGCGCCCCTGGCATGGTGGCCGATCCCGGCGAACAATGCGCTGGAGGGGGTGACCGATGGCGGACAGGATCCGGGTCTTGCTCAACAGGGGCGTCATCAGCACCGGCGAAGGTGCCTTCAACATCGTCAGCAACGTCGTCCAGGCTCCGCCCCCGGTCCCGGCCGCCAAGGTGCGGGCTCCGCCCCGCGTCGTACGGCTGCGCTCGACCCGCGCCGCCGCCCGCCTGTTCGTCGGGCGGGAGAAGGAACACGCGGCACTGGCCAAGGCCCTGAGGCGGCGTTCCGGCGGGAACGCCCAGGTCCTGACCGGGCTGGGCGGGATCGGGAAGTCCACGCTCGCCCTGCGGTACGCGCTGGCCCAGGTCGGCCGGCGCAACCCCGTCTGGTGGATCGACGCCGAGGATCCGGCCCAGATCGACTTCGGCCTGGAAGCGCTCGCCAGGCGGCTGTACCCGGAAGGCTCGCCGGAGCGGCCCGTCGAGTGGGCCAGGCAGTGGCTCGCCGGCCACACGGGCTGGATGCTGATCCTCGACAACGTGACCCGGCCGGCGGAGGTCGCGGAGCTGATCGGCTCGCTTCCCGGCGGGCGGTTCCTGGTGACCAGCCGCCAGGGCGTCGGCTGGGACGACATCGCCACACCCATCCGGCTGGGCGTGCTGTCCGCCGGCGACGCCGTACAGATGCTGGACAGGCGGGTGGCCGATCGCGGCCTGCTCGACGGCGGCGAGGAGTTGTGCGCGGCGCTCGGCGGGCTGCCGCTCGCGATCGAGATGGCCGGGCACTACATGGCCCAGAACCACGTCTCCGCGCGGACGTATCTGCGGCGCCTTTCCGGCGACGGCGCGGTGCTGGACTGGACGCACGCGGGCGGGGACCTCGACCGGACCGTCGCGCGGACCTGGCAGGTCACCCTGGACCGGATCGCCGCCCAGCACGGGCCGCTTCCGGGGCGGATCCTGGGCACCCTGGCCTGGCTCGCCCCCGACGACATCCCGATCAGCCTGTTCCCGGACGAATCCAAGGCCGCCGCCGGGCACCTCGCCGCGTACGGGCTGGTCACCCGGTCCGGCGACGCGCTCTCGGTGCACCGGCTCGTCCAGGCCGTCAGCCAGGACCCCGGGTCCCGGCACCGGGCGGTCCAGGCGTTGCGGACCGCCTGGACCGATGGACCGGAGCCGGCGGCCCGGCTGGCTCCGCACATCGCCGCCTTCATCGCGGCAGGCGGCCTCGCCGAGCTCGACGGCACCTCGGCCGATCTCGCCGTCGCCTACGGCGTCCACCTGGCGCGTACCGTGTCGAGGCAGGAAGGCATCGCCTTCCTGGACAGGACCATCGCCGCGCACGCGGGATCCGCCCACCCGGCCCTGCTGTCCCTGCGGACGACCCTGGCCATGCTGCGCATGCCGCTCGATCCCCTCGACGTCACGATCGGCGCGTTCGAACGGCTCGTCGCGGACAAGCGGCGGGTGCTCGGCCCCGGCGCCCTCGACACCCTGGAGACCCGGCTCGAACTCTGCGGCCTGTACGCGCGGCGCGACGAGGACCGCCGGGTCTTCGCCCACTACCGGCAGCTCGCCACCGACGCCGAACGGGCCCTGGGCAAGAACCACTCCCTCACCCTGCAGACCAAGTGGGACCTGGCCGAGGCCTACCTGAACGCGGACCGGACGTGGCGGGCCGGCCACACGATCGTGGTGCTCGTGCTCTGGTTCACGGTCCTGACCGGCCTCGAAGAGACGCGCGGCCGGGACGACGAGGTGACCCGCCAGATCGGCTTGACCATCGCCAAGTACGTGAGCACGCTCGCGCTCCACGACGATCCGGGAACCAGGAGGGTCCTGCGCCTGGTCGGCGCCGCCGAACGCATCCGCCGCCGTCGGATGAGGGCTTGTGTCTTCGCGGTGTGTCGGGCGCCGAACCACCGATCGGTGGATCGCCAGGTCCCGCCCCCTGGTCGATGCCGGAAAAGCGCTGGTCATAGCAGGCTGAGGCGCATGCCACCAGTAATCGAGGTACGGAACCTCCACAAGCGCTACGCGGACAAGGTCGCCGTCGACGACGTGTCGCTCACCATCCAGGAGGGTGAGATCTTCGGCATCCTCGGCCCGAACGGCGCCGGCAAGACCACGACCGTGGAGTGCGTCGAGGGCCTGCGCATGCCGGATCGCGGTGAGATCAGGGTGCTCGGGCTCGACCCCCTCCGGGACCGCGCCGAGCTGACCCGGCGGCTCGGCGTCCAGCTGCAGGCCGGACACCTGCCAGAACGGCTCCAGGTCGCCGAGGCCCTGGAGCTCTACAGCTCCTTCTACCCCCGGCCCGCCGACTGGCGCGCGCTGCTGAACGACCTGGGCCTGGCGGACAAGGCGAAGACCAGGTACGGCAAGCTGTCCGGCGGCCAGAAACAACGGCTCTCCATCGCGCTGGCGCTCATCGGCGGTCCCCGGGTGGCGATCCTCGACGAGCTCACCACCGGCCTCGACCCGCAGGCCCGGCGCGACACCTGGGACCTGATCGAGGGTGTCCGCGCCCGCGGGGTGACGATCGTGCTGGTCACCCACTTCATGGAAGAGGCGGAACGGCTCTGCGACCGGCTCGCGCTGATCGACGCCGGCCGCGTCGTCATGGTGGACACCCCGGCCGGTCTGACCGAGCGGGCGCGCATCGGGCAGCGGATCCAGTTCCGCCCGTCCAGGCCGATGGACGACCGCCTGCTGACCGGCCTGCCCGACGTCTCCGGCGTCACCCGCCAGGGCGAGCTGGTCATCGTCAGCGGCTCCGACAACGCGCTCAACGCCGTCACCACCGTCCTGGCCCGCAACCAGATCGTGGCGGAACGGCTGCGCGTCGAGCAGGCGAGCCTGGAGGACGCCTTCGTCCAGCTGACCGGCAAGCGCCTCGAATCCGGCTCCCGCTAACCGATCACCGAGAGGACCTCACACCCATGTCAACCCTGCGCACCGCCGAGCCGGGTTCCGCCACGTGGCGGCTCGTCAAGGCCGAGAGCACCCTGTGCGTCCGGGACAAGGTCGCGCCCCTCTGGGGCATCGGCTTCCCGCTGATCCTGTTGATCATCCTCGGCAGCGTCCCCGATCTGCGGGAAACCGTGGAGGGCGGCGGCGGCCTGACGTACTTCGACCTCTATGTTCCTGTTCTGATCCTGTTCAATCTGGCCATCCTGGCCACGGCCTCCCTGCCCACCACACTCGCGGGCTACCGGGAGAACGGCGTGCTGCGGCGCATGAAGACCACGCCGGTCGGCCCGGCCCGCGTGCTCGCCGCCCAGCTCGTCGCCAACTTCGCCATCGCGGTCATCGCGATGGTCCTGTTCCTCGCGACGGCCTGGTTCGGCTTCGGCGTCGACCTGCCGAAACACCCTCTCGGCTTCGCCCTCGCCTGGCTGCTCGCGGCGGCCGCGCTGCTCTCGATCGGCCTGCTGATCACCGCGCTCGCGCCCGGCCGCGCTCCGGCCACGGCGATCGGCACGGTGTTGTTCTTCCCTCTGATGTTCTTCGCCGGACTCTGGATGCCGATCTCGCAGATGCCGCCGCTGCTGCGCGACATCGCCCACTACACCCCGCTCGGCGCGGGCATGCGGGCCTTCCAGGACGCCTACCTGGGTGACTTTCCGTCGGTCGTGCCGCTGCTGACGCTTGCGGCCTATGCGGTGGTCTGCGCGTTCGTCGCGGTCCGCTGGTTCCGCTGGGAATAGAATCTCGCGGGGAGAGGGAGTTGTGAGCAGGAAGATCTCGATTTCGCGGGAGCCGCCGTTCCTGCTGGTCAACGTGGTGCCCTACACGCTGCTGGCGCTGCTCGTCGCGATCCTGCTGATCGTGGAGGACTGGGCGGGCGGCGCCCTGCTCGTCGACCTCGGCCTGTGCGGGCTGGCGGCCGCGTGGATGCTCGGCATGTTCACCCTGCGTCCCGGCTGGCGGAACCGGCCGCGGATCATGGCCGCGTTCGTCGCGGGGGTGCTCGTGATCACCGCGGTCCTGGTGGCCAGGCACCCCGCTTTCGGGCTCTTCACCCCCGCCGCGTACATCTACTCCTTCACCGTCCTGCGCTGGCCGTGGCGGCTGCTGGGCGTCGCCGCCGCGGCGGTCCTCGCCGGTACGGCGCAGGCCTCCGGCATCCCCAAGACCGACGCGCTCGGCGTGGCGATGCACGTGACCATCATCGCGTTCAACATCGCCCTGATGTGCGGCTGCGCCTGGGTCCTGCGGCTCGCCGAGAAGGAGGAGGAGCGGCGCGAGCAGACCCTCGAAGAGCTGAGCCGGACGAACCGGCTGCTGGAGGCGTCGCTCGCCGAGAACGCCGGCCTGCACGCCCAGTTGCTCGCCCAGGCCAGGGAGGCGGGCGTACTCGACGAACGCCAGCGGATGGCCCGTGAGATCCATGACACGCTGGCGCAGGGGCTGACCGGCATCATCGCGCAGCTCCAGGCGGCCGAGCAGATGCACGAGGTCCCGGCGCCGTGGCTGCGGCCGTTCGACGCCGTGAAGAA
This sequence comes from Nonomuraea sp. NPDC059023, assembly GCF_042740095.1. Classification (NCBI taxonomy): domain Bacteria; kingdom Bacillati; phylum Actinomycetota; class Actinomycetes; order Streptosporangiales; family Streptosporangiaceae; genus Nonomuraea; species Nonomuraea sp. NPDC059023. Next base: position 65,569 of record NZ_JBHYIO010000027.1, read on the forward strand.
CCTGGCGCGGGAGAGCCTGGCCGAGGCGCGGCGCTCGGTCGACGCGCTGCGGCCGGAACCGCTGCAGGCCGCGCGCCTGAGCGACGCGCTCGTCGCCGTCGCCGGCCGGTGGTCGAAGCTGCACGGCCTGCCCGTCCAGGTCACGACGACCGGTACGGCGCGGCCGATGGTGCCCGAGGCCGAGTTCGCGCTGCTGCGCACGGCGCAGGAGGCGCTGGCCAACGTGGCCAGGCACGCGGGCGCGAGCAGGGTCGGGGTGACGTTGTCCTATCTGGAGCAGGAGGTGGCGCTGGACGTGCGCGACGACGGCAAGGGCTTCGATCCCGCGAGCCTCGAGGACGGCGGGTTCGGCCTGACGATCATGCGGCAACGGGTGGAAGGGCTGTCCGGCAGCCTGCGGATCGAGTCCGAGCCCGGCGCCGGCGCCGGCATCTCGGCCTGCGTCCCCTGTCCTGCTGGAATCATCACATGATCCGGTTGCTGATCGCCGACGACCATCCTGTGGTCAGGGACGGGCTGAGCAGCATGTTCGCCTCCGCACCCGGATTCGAGGTGCTCGGCGCGGCCGCGAACGGCGCCGACGCGGTACGGCTCGCCCAGGAGCTCAGGCCCGACGTGATCCTGATGGACCTGCGCATGCCCGGCATGGACGGGCTGAGCGCGATCGTCGAGCTCGCCCGGCTCGGCGTCACCGCGCACGTGCTGGTGCTGACGACCTACGACTCCGACGCCGACGTCCTGCCGGCGATCGAGGCGGGCGCCACCGGCTACCTCCTCAAGGACTCCCCCCGCGAGGAACTGCTGCGCGGCGCGCAGGCCGCGGCCAGGGGCGAGAGCGTGCTGTCCCCGACCGTGGCCGCCCGGCTCATGAACCGGATGCGGGCGCCCGCGCCGCAGTTGCTCAGCCCGCGCGAGCTGGAGGTCCTCGAACTCGTGGCGGCGGGCAACACCAACCGCGAGGCGGCCGCCCGGCTGTTCATCACCGAGGCCACCGTCAAGTCCCACCTGCTGAACATCTACACCAAGCTCGGGGTGAACGACCGCGCCGCCGCCGTCACCGAGGCGTTCCACCGCGGCCTGCTCGTTCCGCGCACGGACTCCTGACCCGGAGGTCAGGACTGCGGGCTGCCGGTTCGCTCGCCGGCGCTCAGGCTGGTGATCGTGACGATGGCCAGGACCGCGATGATCACGCCGAGTGACATCAGGGTGGGGATCTCGGGGATGACGGGCCAGATGCCGTGGGCCCAGTGCAGCACCAGCTTGACGCCGATGAACGCCAGGATGACGGCCAGACCGTGGTTGAGGTGGCGCAGCCTGGCCAGGGCGCTCTGGAGGACGAAGTAGAGCGCCCGCAGGCCGAGCAGGGCGAAGGCGTTGGTGGCGAAGACGAGGAAGGGGTCCTCGGTGACGCCGTACACGGCCGGCACGGAATCGACGGCGAAGACGATGTCGGTGACGAAGACGGCCACCATGGCCAGCGCGAGCGGCGTCAGCGCCCGGCGCCCGCCCTCCCGCACCACCAGGTGTGAGCCGCGGTAGTCGTCGGTGACCGGCATGAGGCGGCGCAGCAGCCGTACCGACCGCATACGGGAGATGTCGACCTGCTGCTCGTGCCCGGCCACCGCGTCCTTCATCACCTTGCCGGCCGTGGCGATGAGAATGGCGCCGAACAGCAGGAACGCCCACGTCCCGCTCTGCAGGACGGCCGCGCCCAGCGCGATGAAGATCGCGCGCAGCACGAGGGCGCCGATGATGCCGAACAGCAGCACCCGCTGGGCGTAGACGGCCGGAACGGCGAAGGCCGACAGCAGCAGCATGAAGACGAACAGGTTGTCCACCGACAGCGACTTCTCCACCACGTACCCGGTGAAGAACTCCACCGCGGTCCCGGAGCCGAACGCCTGCCACAGATACACGCCGAAACCCACCGGCAGCGCGAGGTAGAACAACGACCACCCCACGGCCTCACGCATCCGCACCTCGTGCGGGCGCCGCGTCAGGACGAAATCCACTCCCAGCAGGACGACCAGCGCGGCCACGGTGATCGCCCACAACGACGGTGTCCCGATCGTCGGCAGGTCAGCGGAAAGAACGGTTGCCACAACAGGCACGGAGAGCCTCCTCGAACGTACGCGGCCGTTCGAGGTCTCCTTCACCCGCGTCCACGCGGGCGGCCGTCCGGGGACGTCCCATCACGTCCGTACTGACCGGGCCGGCTCTTACGAAGTACTCCCCTCGCACCGCCAGCCTAGTTCAGGGTCCTGAGTGGCAAAAACCCTGGTCACCTCCCCATAGGCGGGAGGATGTGTTGTGATCGTCTGGAGGACGGTCGCTGTGCCGGACTTCGCAACATCATCCGTAGGCGACGATGGGATGGACGCGATGGCTGTTGAGGGCGAGTACGGGCCGAGTCCGCGGCAATGGGTGCGCGAACAGGTCGAGCTGTACGAGAGCTCGGGCGGCACCGAGGGGACGACGCTCTGGGACACGGGACTGCCGGTGATCATCGTCACGATGCGCGGCGCGAAGAGCGGCAAGATCCGCAAGATCCCGCTGATGCGCGTGGAGCACGAGGGACGGTACGCGGCCGTGGGATCGAAGGGCGGTTACCCGGCTCACCCGGTCTGGTACTTCAACCTCAAGGCCAACCCGCACGTGGAACTCCAGGACGGGCCCGGACACCAGAACATGACGGCCAGGGAGGTCACCGGGGACGAGCGGGCCGAGTGGTGGGAGCGCGCGGTCGCCGCGTTTCCGCCGTACGCCGAATACCAGGAGAAGACCGACCGGCTGATCCCCGTCTTCGTGCTGGAGGCGGCGGCCGGGAGCTGACCACCTGGCCGGGGGCTTCCCAGCCGCCGCTGAACGCGCTCACCAGGCAGTTGACCTCACGGAAGTCCTGCCGGGGTGGCTGATCCGGGTGGAGCTGCGGTTCCACCCGGATCAGCCCGGGGCTCAGCGCACCCGGAACGCGCGCTCCACGGTCTGGGTGACCGTGGCGCCCGCGCTGTCGCGTGCCGAAAGCCGCAGGGAGACCGTGTCGCCCGAACGCGGCAGGTTCAGCAGGAGCGCGTGCCAGCTGTCACGGCCCGTAGGCACGACCGCGACCCGATGCCAGGACGTCCCGTTGGTGGAGACCTCCGCGGTGACCTTGGTGATCGGCTTGGTCGCGCCCTCCATGCGCTGCAGCCGTAGCGGCAGGGTCATCAGGCCGGGGCGGGTGGCGTTGTTCAGGTCGAGCTTGGGCTCGGCCCGCAGGACGAACACCGGAACCGGGCCCGCGCCCGCCGAGGTGAACGACCACTCGGTCGTGAGCTTGGACGACAGCTCGGTGGCCCTGGGGTCGGCCGTGCCCTCGACGCGGAGCTGGAAGCGCCCCGAGCCGGGCGCGGTGGGCAGGTTCACGGTGAAGTTGGGCAGCTTGCCGGCCGTCGCGACGACCTTGCCGTCGCGCAGCAGCGTGGTGGTGCCGTCGCCGTAGTCGCTGCTGCCGGTGACGCGGTCGCGTCCGGCCGCGTGCCACAGGGGCAGGTTGCCGACCTCGAACTCGGTGTCGGTCCTGGTGATCAGGGTCCGCTCATGCAGGGCCGTACCCACGACCCCCGAGTTCCATCGCTCGTGCTCCTCACGTCCGGCGCGGAAGGTGCGGGCGTCGGCGTACTCGACCGTCTGGTGAAGCCGTCCGCTCGGCATCGTCTCGAAGGCGCGCTCCCAGGGAATGCCGGGGGTGAAGTACCAGGACTGGGTCACGGGCAGCGCGGTGACCACCTGGCTCCAGCCGGTGAAGCCGTCGCCGAGAGGTCCGCCCGCCATGGGCCCCGCGCCCGGCGCGCCGGTGGCTCCGGCCCGCAGGGTGGCGAGGTCGGCGCGTACCTTGCCCAGCTCGCGGTCACGCGTGCGCAGTTCCCCGGGAACCAGGCCCTCCTTGCGCAGCACGAGGTTGTACACGTAGGGGCTGTCGGTGAACGTGCCGTCCGAACGCAGGGCGGCGAGCTGGGTGAACTTCTCGAAGCGGAACCCGGACGTCTTGTTCGTGGTGGGCGCGACGCGGAAGCGCAGCGGGTCGGGCGGGACGTTGCGCGGAAGGGAGAAGCGGTCGATGGCGAAACTCGCCGACCACTCCTTGCCGTCCTGCCGCTTCTGGAAGAAGACGAACTCCTCGCCCGCCGTCCTGGCGTCGGGCCGGTCGGTCTTGACCTCCATCATCTTGGCGGTCCTGGCGTCGAAGACGACCTCGCGGTCGGCCTTCACCTCCAGGCCGGTGATCGGCACGACGCTGAGTTCCGCGTGCCCGTCGTCGAACTGGGTCCGCATGATGGTGTAGGCCAGGTAGCGGCCGGCGGGCACGCGGATCGGGCCCTCGCTGTCGCCGTGGTTGATGCCGAGCTGGATGAGCGGCCCGCCGTTCTCCGGCATCAAGGTCATCGGCATGAAGTCCTCGGAGTCGTCGGGGACGGTGCCGAGCTGGTCGATCAGCTTGACGTGCAGGTCGTAGCTCTCCGGCTCCTTGCCGAAGCTGACCAGCGTCGACAGGGTCACGCCCTCGGCCGAGGCGGTGATCCGCCCGCCGTACGCGGTGGCGGAGGCCGCCTTGGGCGCTGCGGTCACGGTGACCGGGGCGGTGCCGCCCGCCGGGACGGTGACCTGCGTGGCGCCCAGCGTGAACACACCCTGCGGCGCGGCCTTGCCCTCGAGGTCGGTGGCCTCCAGGGCGAGGTTCAGGGTGACGGGGGCGGTGCCGGTGTTGCGGTAGGTGAGGGTGCGCTCGATGGCCTTGTCCTCGTACGGCCAGCGCAGGTGACCGAAGGCGACCGTGCCCGCGTCGGCCGTGATGCTCTGCCGTACCGCGTGGGCCACGTCGAGACGGCCGGTGCCGTACTCCCAGACGCTGCCACCGGTCTTGGCCGAGGTGACCAAGGCGGACTTGAGCTCGCGCGAGGTCCAGCCGGGGTGCTGCTGGGCGAGGATGGCCGCGGCGCCCGCGACGTGCGGGGTGGCCATCGAGGTGCCGGACATCCGCACGTGATCGGCGCCGCCCGCCTTGGCCGCGGTGATGGCCACGCCGGGAGCGGTCAGGTCGGGCTTGAGCGCGAAGTCGCCCGCGCGAGGACCACGGCTGGAGAAGCCGGCGAGCTTGTCGTCGAAGTCCACGGCGCCGACGGTGAGCGCCGCGTCGGTGCTGCCGGGGCTGCCCAGGCTGCCCGGCCGGGGGCCTTCGTTGCCCGCCGCGATGACGAAGAGGATGTCGCGCTCGGCGGAGTAACGCTCGACCGCCTGCTCCAGCGGGTCCAGGCCCGCCTGGTCGGGGGCGCCGAGGCTCATGTTGATGATCTTGGCGCCCTGCTGGGCGGCCCAGTCGATGCCCTCGATGATGTCGGAGGTGTAGCCGCTGCCTCTGTCGTCGAGCACCTTGCCGTTGAGCAGCCGGACACCCGGCGCGACGCCCTTGCGCGCAGGCGTGCCCGCCACGCCCTGACCGGCGATGGTGGAGGCCACGTGGGTGCCGTGACCGGCACGGTCCATGGCGTCGGCGCTCTCGCTGAAGTTGGCGGAAGCGTCCACGCGCCCGGCCAGGTCGGGGTGGCGGTCGTCGACGCCGGTGTCCAGGACGGCCACCTTCACGCCCTCACCGGTGAAGCCGGCCTTCCACGCCTCCGGGGCGCCGACCTGCGGAACGCTGCGGTCGAGGGTGGCCTTGACGGGGGCGTCCAGCCACACCTTCTGCACCGACCGGTCCTGGCTGAGGTGAGCCCAGGTGGCGCCGGCCGTGGCGACGGCGTTGATGGAGGCCAGCGGGCGTGCGCCCGACAGCGCTGTCATCGGTGCCGCGCCCTGACGGTACTGCACGATCAGCGGCAGTTGCTTCTCGCCGAGACCGTCCTTGATCAGCTGCGGGACCCGGAAGAGGTTGCGGTCGAGCAATCCCCTGGCCACGTCGCCCGCGACGTCGAGCGGGATGAGCGTCCAGTCGTCCTTGGTGCCCTCGGTGATGTAGCGGACGTTCGTCCGGCCGGGACCGGCCGTGAAGGTGATCCGGCCGCGGTCGACGCTCACCCGGTCGCCGGTGACCAGCGTGACGCTCTTCGCGGCGGCAGTGTCGGGTGGGGGTGTTTCCGCGCTTGCCGACGGGGTCGCGGCCAGTGCCGCCGCGAGGACGGCCGCCGCGACTAAGGTTCTGCCTACCATGATTGACTTCCTCTCTTCCTGACGAGGAGAGTCGATCAAGGGTTAGATCCGCCGACAAGTAGTCACGGTGGCGGTTTCGGTCATGTCATAACTCCGCCACCGGGCGATGACGGTCTCATGGACCGCTCAGCCCGAGGCGGGCGGGAAGACCTATTTGCCGGAAAAGTTCGTGACGAGCTTGTCGAACTCGCGGTCGGTCAACGTCCTGTTGAGCTCCAGGAGCCGGTCGGCCATCCAGCCCACCGCGTAGCGCGTGGCGGGCTTGCCGGCCTCGACGGCCTCCCTGATCACGGTCGCGACGACGCCCGGGTCGGAGCCCTGGGTGTCCGCCCCGAGCTGCGACTCGGCGCGGACGGCCATCGCCTCGGCCACGGCGCCGTAGGCGGTCGCGCCGGAGATCTCGCGCAGGTCCCGCGGCGTGTGGTCTTCGAACTCGGTCTTGATGATGCCGGGCTGGATGATCACGACGTCGATGCCGAACGGCTCGACCTCCATGCGCAGGGTGTCGGAGTAGGCCTCCAGCGCGTGCTTGGTCGCGTAGTACCAGCAGCCGAGCGGCAGCGCGATCTCGCCCCCGATGGAGGAGATGTTGATGATCGTGCCGGACCCCTGTTCGCGCATGTACGGCAGGGCGAGCTGCACCAGCCGCGCGGGCGCGAACACGTTGACCTCGAACTGGTCGCGCGCCTGGTCGATGGAGACGTCCTCGGCCGCGCCGTGCAGCACGGTCCCGGCGTTGTTGATCAGCACGTCGATGCGGCCCCGCTCCTCGGCGACGGTGCCGATGACCCGTTCCAGGTCTTCCGGCCGGCGTGCGTCCAGCGCCAGCGCGTGCCCGCCGGCGTCGCGGATGTCGTCCATCTTGTGTACGCGGCGGGCGGCGCCGTAGACGATGTGGCCGGCGCGGATGAGTTCGAGGGCGGTGGCCTTGCCGATCCCGGCGGAGGCGCCCGTGACGATGACGACCTTTTCCATGATGGCTCTCCTCTTCGTTCCGAGGAGAAGGCTAGGATCGCCCTTGGCCGGAGACAACTCGCGAAAAACATAACCGCAGGTAGACAGCCTCAGACTGGTGCAATGAACGTGCAGCTGAGTGCAACAAGAGGAAGACGGATCACATGCCAGGAGACCGGCTGACGGCCGAGGAACGCCGCCGCATCGCCGAAGGGATGGCGGCCGGCCTGACGTACGCGGAGATCGCCCGCAGGCTGGGCCGTCCCCGATCCACCGTCACCCGCGAGATCGCCAGGAACGGCGGCCCGCACGGCTACCTGGCCGCCCGCGCGCAACACGCGACGAGCTGGCGCGCCCGCCGCCGCAGGCGCACTCCCCACGCCGGCGTGACCGCCGCCCACGCCGGTGACGCCCCCACGGTCAGGGAGTTCGAGGAGCGGTTCGTCGCCATGATGATCGAGAGCGGGATGGCGCCCATGACGGCCAAGGTGTTCGCCGCGCTGTTCATCAGCGAGGGCGGCAGCCTCACCGCCGCCGAACTGGTCCAGCACCTCCAGGTCAGCCCGGCGACCATCTCAAACGCCATCAGGTGGCTGGAGCTCAGGGAGATGGTCGCCCGGGAGCGCGAGGCGCGCCGGATGCGGTACGTCATCGACGTCGACGTCTGGTACCGCACCTGGTCGGCCAGCGCCCGGTCGATGGCGATGTGGGCCGCCACCACCCGGTACGGCGCCGGGATCTTCGGCACCGACACCCCCACGGGCGACCGGCTCCACACCACCAGCCAGTTCTTCGAGCTCCTCGGCCACGACATGGCCCAGGCGGCCGAGCACTGGCGCCAGGCCCTGTCCATGCAACGCCGGCGATGACGACCGGTCGCGGCGTCGGATCGGCCCGCGTGGCCCCGGCGATCGCCGTGCCGTGAAGGGCGGCGTGACCTCGATGAAACCGTCGCGGACCACACTGAGGAGATGCGTTCCCTCCTCTCGCTGCTGGCGCTGATCGTGCTGTCCGGCTGCGGCTCCAGCGCGACGCTGAGCCAGGCCGTCATCGACCAGGCCGCCCGGCAGGGTGTGGCGCCCGAGCTGATGTACGTGGTGGAGCTGCCCGGGTTCGAGCTGGCCGAGCAGTCGGTGGGCGCGGTCGGCGACGACGGGTTCGGCGCCGTCTACACCTCCACGGACGGCAGGCAGGTGGAGTTGCGGGTCGACCGGCCACCGTACAGGTGTGTGGGGACCTGCGAGCGCGACGGCGACGGCTGGTACACCGAGCACGAGGGCAATCAGGAGTACGTCGCGGTTCGCGCCGGCCACTACGTGCGGCTGGTCTGTCAGGCCGGGCAGGTGGACCGGGCCGTGCTGAAGCGGGCGGCCGAGGGAGCCAGGCCGGCCGTCGGCGACGGAACGCCCTCACCGCCGCCAGGCCCCGTCGAACGCGGTGACCTGCCGCGCAACGGCGACGGCGCGCCGATCCAGCGGACCGGCCCCGGCGGCTGAGCCTGCCGACGAGCCCGCCACCGCCCGATCAGCCGGGGCAGGGCGGGCCAGCGAGGTTGATTGGAATTGATTGTCTTTTCCGCGCGCCCTGAAGCCAATCAACACCCGGGTGGTAGACCGAGATCGACTCGCACTCCGTCGAACAGAGGAGATCCATGAAACGGATGATGAGCCTGGCCGTCATCGGCGCCGTGGCCGCCACCCTGTCCGCAACCGGTCCCGCGCAGGCCGAACCAGTCCTCCAGTCAAGCGCCACCGCCTCGTGCCCCAGCGGCGCGGTGTGCCTCCAGGAACCGGACGGTTCCATAGCGCGCCGGAACATCTGGTACTCGTACGGCGCACACAATCTGGTGAACGTGTACGGCACCAAGATCCTCATCAACAGCCAGACCGGCGGAGCCGGCTTCCAGATATGCAAGGGCTACAACGGCGCCGATTGTTACCCCGTACAGCGCGCCACGGGCGCCTACGCCCCGTACGACTTCACGCCCATCAACTCGATCGTGCTGGTGAGATAGCCGCGCGGCCGTGGGGGGCGGCGCCCCGCGCCGCGCGGGGGCCCCCGCGGGGGCGGAGGGGCCCGGGGGGGGGGAGGAGAGAGTGAGGGGGGAGTTTAGAGGAGAC